>JBDRCV010000048.1:0-2966 GCA_043821385.1 archaeon
TTAAGGTTAATGATTAAAACCATGGCAGATTATGATAAAGGACCAATAGCTGTAAGATATCCTCGCGGAAGTGGTTTTGGAGTAGAATTAACTGAATTAAAACCATTAGAAATTGGTAAAGGCGAAGTAATAGTTGAAGGAACTGATTTAACGATTGTAGCTGTTGGGGGAATGGTTAAAGTAGCAGTTGACTTAAGCAGTAAATTAAAAGAGAAAGGAATTCAAGCAGAAGTAATTAATGCTAGGTTTGTTAAACCATTAGACAAAGAATTACTTTTAAAGTCTTTCAAGAAAACAGGAAAAGTTCTAACTATGGAAGACAATGTTTTAGCTGGAGGCTTTGGTTCAGCTATTTTAGAATTAATTGAAAAAGAAAACTTGATGAAAGAAGTTACTGTTAAATCAATTGGTTATCCTGACGAATTCATTGAACATGGAACCATAAAACAATTGCATGAAGATTTTGGGTTAACTGCAGTCAAGGCTTTTGATTTTGTTTTAAAAAACTTTGAGGTGAAAAAATGATTTTTGAAAAACCATTAATAATAGTTAATTATAAGTTGTACGCGGAAGCAACTGGAAGCAAGGCTTTAGAGTTTACCAGAAGGTTAGAGAAAGCAATAACAGACAAAGCAGTAATAATTATTACTCCTCAAACCATTGACTTGAAAGAATTAAAAGAAAAATCTAGTTTGACTGTTTTTTCTCAAAACGTTAATGGAGTAAGTTATGGTAAAGGCACTGGAAAAATGTTGCCTGAAAGTTTAAAAATGACTGGAATTAAAGGAAGCTTAATTAACCATGCTGAAAACCCTTTAAGTTTAAATGAAATAGAGTTAATTGTAAAAAAGTTCAAGGAATTAAGTTTAACAAGTATTGTTTGTGTTAATGACTTAGAGTCAGCTAAAAAAATTGCAGTTTTTGAACCAGATTACATTGCTTACGAGCCGCCGGAATTAATTGGCAGTACAACTAATTCTGTTGCAGACTCAAAACCTGAAGTAATGGAAACAACCATTAAAGCAGTAAAAGAAATTTCTCCCGAAACAGAAGTTTTAGCTGGAGCAGGAGTTAAAAGCAGTCAAGACATGAAAGTAACATTACAGTTAGGCGGTAAAGGTTGTTTGCTTGCAACAGCAGTAATGAAATCAGAAAACCCGGAAAAAGCTTTACAAGAAATAATTAACGGAATAGATTAAGTTTTAAAGTTAATTGAATCTTTTTAGTTTATGGTAAAAATTATAACTGTTAAGTATAATAGAAGAAAGATTCCCTTAATTCAAGGAAATGAAATTGCTAAGTTAGAAGCAGAATTTCATAAAAGCGGGCCTTGTCCGGAAAAGTTTGGAGTAAACCCTTTCTCTTTATCAGGAGATGCAGTTTCAGTCAAACTTACTAGAATTAAAAGTGAATTAGAAGGCATTCCTGTTCAAATAACTAGTTTGAAGGAATGGGTTAAGAAAAATAAAGAGCAAATAAAAAGTCAAAAAAATCCATTTAATAAAGAAGCAAAAAATAATCCTGTTGTTAGCAAAAGTAAAAACCGAAAGGACTTGTTGCATGAGTCAATGGAAAAAGATATTGAAAGGTTAAAACAAAAATATGCTGTTTGTTTAAGTCTTATAATTCTTTACAAAAAATATTTAGAAATATTTGACTTGACAAAAGAAAAAGTCAGAATAGCAAAACAAATTAACAGAAAAGCCAGAAGTTACCAGAATTTATTTGAAAATCAAGTAATCAGAAAAAAAAAGGAAAAAGAAGAGTAGAAAACTACTCTTCGTTTAAGGTGACAAACCATGGTTTGTCAGTGCTTTCTAGTACGCCTGTTTCAGCGTTAACTGTTGCTTCAACTGTTACTTCTGTTGGAATAAACCAGAAAAGTCTTGCTTGTCTTAATTTTCTGACTTTGTAAACTGGTTTGTTGTTTTCTAAATCTAAAGTAACGTCGTTAGTAATGCCAAGGTTTGCAGTACTAACTGCTTCTTCTGGCATGACTTTAACTTGAGCTTTAGCAGTTGAAGACTTAATGAAAAGTTTTTCGTTCTCAAACTCTAGTTCTCTAGTAGTTGTTGCTTGACTTTCATCAGTTTGAATTCTAAGCCTGTTTTGCTCTGGCTCACTGCTAACAGTTACTTCTTTGTCAATTACTCCTTTTCCAGTGCTAATTCTTTTAATTTTAAAAGCATTGTTTGCAAGTCTTTCCTTTAGTTGTCTAGCGTTAGAGTTATCAGCGGAATCAATTGGAATTATATTCTCTTGGATTTGAGTTTCACTCGCTTGATCGCTTTCTTGAACTGCAGTAGTAGCAGAGTAAACTCCTATTCCTTTCATTCCAGGAGTAACAACAAGTCTTTCAGTTTTTTCTTTACCGTTAACTTCAATTGGTTCAACTAAAACACTTGGAGCTTTAATTTCTTCAGCAGGGTAAACTGGTGTTTGCTCAAAGTCTTTCATTACGTCTTCACCGCCAACATAATAGTTTACTTTCATGCTGTCCTTTAACCTGTTAGTTAACTGCTTGTCTCCAGTTAAAGAAATGTTTCCTGTTGCACGGTATTGACCGTAGTCTTCTTGAGCAACAAAACTTGCAGTAAAATCACAAGTTGTTGTTCCATCATCTCCACCAACTTCTTCTTCAACCATACAGTTTTCTAGAGTTGCAGTAACTTCAACTTTAGAGAAATTACTTCCTTCTTCTCCAGTGTTAATGTAAGGTCCTTTAACTGCAACGCTTGCTTCGTAATCAAAGTCTTCTAATGGTTGATTAATTTGAATTCTTCCATTAAAACTAACTAACTCGCCTCTCTCATAATGTGGTCTGTCAGAGTCAAACTTTAAAAACTTGACGTTGATTCCTTTATTTGGCCAGTAGTGAAATTGGTAATCTTTAAAAGCTTCTTCGCCTTCACTGTTAGTTATTAAAGCAAAAACATTGTATTTTCCAAAACCCCTAAGGTTTTCAA
>JBDRCV010000049.1:0-15587 GCA_043821385.1 archaeon
TTGTAGGTTGCTTGAACAACGCATAAGACCACGCCAGCTTCCTGTGTTTCTGGAGCCGTAACTTGAATGTAAAAGTCCTCGCTTTCGCCTGCAGGCAAAGAATTAAAGAAAGTGTTAGACAAAAAAGAAACAAATTCAAGACAGTTATCGTCAGGGTTTTGAAGTGCAACATTAATGTCAATTCCAGTTAAATCAATTTCACCAGAATTAGTTACTTTAACTCTCTCTGAATTAATATTGTAAGCTTGAGAAACAGAATCAAAACTAATTGAAAAAGATTCAGGAATATTCAAACTCAAACTATAATTTAAAGCTTCAACAATTAAAGTAAAAGGAACTAAACCAGTCCAAAAACCAGTTGAAAACTGTACAACGCCAGTAATAGTGTCATCAACTGCATTCTGTGGAACACTAAAATCAATTATGGTTTCAGCTTTACTTGAAGCTGGAATAGAACTAACAGACTGTGAAAAATAAATCCACTCACTCAACAAATTAGAGTCATTAAACTGTGAAGAAAAATCCGTAATGCTGCCAGAAATACTTGAAATAATAACCTTGTTTTTAGAGTTATCAATAGTAATTTTTTTAGACAAACTTTCACCTGCCTGCAAAGTTTCCTCAATAGTTTGAGGCAAAAGACTTAAAACAGGCATTTTAACCACACTAGAAGAAAACACTTGTTTTTGGCTTGTTCCCAACAACCTAATAATAAAATCTTCTACTCCAGAACCAGAAATACTAAAATCTTCAGGCAAAGAAAAAGTTATAACTATTGGCAGAACACTGCCACCAGGAACACTAATGCTTGAAGGCTCAATTGAAACAACTGCTTCCTTAAAAGCACCCTCTAAAACTAGTTGAGTGCTGACACTTGAAGCAGAATTATTTCTCAAATTAAAAGAAACACTAAAATTAGAGCCAAGAAAAATAGTGCTAGGATTATTTAAAGCTTCAAAAGATAATTGAAGGTTTTTCTCTAACATTATTTCAAGTTCTGCCTGCATTGGTTCAAGTAATTCAGTTAAATTAACTGGTTCAACAGTATAATAATCAGTTTTAACCCTGTAACCTGGAGCCTTAACCTTAAAAGAATACTCGCCAGGCGAAAGCCTTAAAGACTGTGAACCCTTAAAAGAATCAACTAACTCTCCACCAGCATTATAAACTTCAATTGAAGCATTAACAGAACTTCCTTCAAAATCCACAACACTAACACTAACTTCAGAGAAATTTAAAAAGAAAAAATAAGCAATACCAAAACCAACAGCAACAACAATAATTAAAACAATAATTGCACCAATTGGAAGTTTTCTTGACTCACCAAAATCACTGTAGTCTCCTGACTCAAAAGGACCCCTGCCAACACGCCCTTCATCCACTTTTTCAACGAAATCAGTGTCATCAAACAATAACAAAACCATTTAAAATAACTATTTAGTTTATAAAATACTTATGGTTGAAAAAAAAGAAAAAGAAGGCAAACAAGACAAGCTATTAATAATAGTTTTCGGGTTATTTGCTTTAATCGTGGTTTTAAGCGTTATAACTTTACTGGTAATGAAAACACCTGAAAGTTACGGGGAGATATGGTTAAACAATTACCCTCAAGAAATTAATTTAAAACAAGAATTTGAAACCAGTTTTAGTATAAAAAATTCAATGCTTGAAGACAACGACTTTGTTTACAGTTTTAAAACAAGAGATGAAAAATTAACTGAAAACAAAACAGTTAGAGTTGAACAAGGCAAAACACTTACAATAAGCGAAACAATGGTTTTAAAAGAAAAGTGTTCTGATTGTGAAAAAGAAAAAATTGAGTTAATGGTTTCCTGGCTGGAAAACGGAAAAGAAATGAATTCAATTTTATGGTTCTGGGTTACAGTTGTTTAACTATTACTTTCCAAGTGTTACAGTGTAATCCTTGCTTAATAAGTTAAGAAAAAGTTCAGTGTTCTTGCTGGGACCAGGCGGACGCTTAAGATTAAACTGGTACAAATACCTTTGAAAGGTTTCAACAGTTAACCCAAACCCTGCTAAAACCTTCTTTTTATTAAACCCTTTTCGTTTAGCTCGCGGAACATTATTCAAATAATTGTTAATTGAATTTAAAACAAAAACAAAGTTTTGTCTTGTAGGCTGATTATTGGCTGGCTTCAACTCATTATTTTTTGGCATCAAATTATATTTTTCAATGATTCTAGAACCAACTGAATCCAGAAAGTTTTTTTGCGGAGGCAAAACTATTCCAAGCTTGCATAATCCATCAAAAAAAAGAACTGCAGTTCTCTGCCTGCTAACATTTAATTCTTTTGCAATGGTTTCAAAACTTTTTTGTTCAAAAAGCCTTAAATTTAAAGTTTTTCGCGTTTTACTGTCAGTTATTCTGTCAAAAATGTCTTTTTCTAACGCTTTAACAGCTCTTTTGCCAATGATTTCTCTGAAAAAAACAGGTTGTTGTTTAACACTTAAACTTTTATCAACAACTTTGCCAGCCAAACCATTTTTCTTTTTTTCAAAAAAATAATCAGTAATAGTTAATCTTACTTGAGGAACAATAAAATAAGAGTAAAAGTTTGACGGAAAACTACCTTGATTAATATTAAAGTCACTTATTTTGTTTGTTAAAAACTTTTGCAATGCAAGCGCTGAATCACTAACTAAATCGTTAACAACAACGTATTCTTCTGGTTTCCTAAATCTGGATTTCACTAATTCTTTCACTAAAGGCATGCTTTGAGTAACAAGACTCCAGACAAGTTCTTGTTTCCTGTCACCTTTTGCTGTCATGCATTCAGTAACTGTTTCCTTAAATTTTTCAGGAAAAACTTTTAACAAGTTTTTTGGACTGTGAAATAAAAGCTTACAACCCATTATCTTGTTTCTTTTTATTGCTTTCATAAAACTCTCAAGAATTAAATAAAACAAGAAAATTTAAACTTATTTAAAACTCAATTCTTCTAAGAACGGTACTTTTAGTTCTTCAAAGACTTGTTTTCTTCTAATAGAGATTTTTGTTGGACTGTCAACAATAAACTCGCATTCACTGTCACCGCGGGCAATGCATTTTAGTTCAATGCAGTCAACGTTTTCTTCAAATAAAATGCTGAAAACTCCGGCAAAAAAACCAGCGTTAATAACGTCAACAAAAAACTTTGACCTGCCATACTCTTTAACATAAGTTTGAGCTACAGGCGACTCGGTTGCATGAATTATTGCTCGCTTTAACTTGTAATCAACGTTTTTAACATCAATTTTACCATAACCAGCTAAAGCCGCAATCTGTAAAAAAATTTTCATTAATTCTTGTTTTTTTAAATGAAAATTCTTCACTAATTCATGAGAGTAACTGATTACTCCAAGCTTTGTGCCAGAATAAATCATGTGGTAAGCTACAGCATAATTGTCTTCCTGAATTAACTCGTGAATCATGGAACAAACAACGTTAACTGGTAAAAGTAAAGCTGGATTTTTAAGTAATGAAATCTCTCCATCCTTAAATTCAAGGCTTTTAGTCATTAACAGTTTAGCTGCAAAATCAAACAATTCATTCCCCCGTACACAAATAAAGAATTTTAAAACAATTATCCTAATATATAAAGTAGTATAAAAAACAGTGCTAGCTATTGTCTAACAATTTTTTGAGCAGAATTCAGTCTTTTAAAGTGCTCTAAATTGTCTTTGGTTTCCTTTAACTCTCTTTCAACTTTTCTTAACTTGGAATTAAAGTCTTGAGTTAAATCCTGCCTGTAAGAAGACTTATCTTTCTCTAAATCCAGTAATTTTCTAGAGTAAGTGTTCTTTAATTGAGTTAACTCAAACTCTGACTGTAAAACAATTCTTCTAGCATAATCTCTTTCTTTTTTAAGCAACAACACCAAGTCATTGGTTTTGCCAAGAAATTCAGAGTAAAACTGGTTAATGTCATTCAAGTCTTTTTTAAACCTGTTAAAAGCATTAAAAGAATCCTCTAAAGCACGATTATGGTGAGAGAGTTTTTCAGTTAAAATTGTCTGCGTGCCAGCAATATTTTCTCTAATTTTATGCAAGTCATGCTCTAAGTCAACGTCCTTTAATTCAGCAATTCTGGAAGTAGCAACCTGTGACTGTAATTCCTGATAACGAGAACGAAGCTTGTCTAGTTCTTTAGCTTTATCGTCAAGCAAGATTGACAAGTTGTCAGCATGCCTTTTCTTGTTAATTGGAGTAACGTTTTCAGATTTTAATTTAACATGATAGTGTTCAACAAAATAACGCGTTTTTAAAAGTAATTCCATTACTCGTTGTTCTAGAGAAGAATAAAGTTCCGGAACCTCAATTTCATCCATTAAAGGATTTAATTGTAGTCCAGGAGTCTTTTTAGTGGTTTCCATGAAAAGATTTTTTTCAAGAATTCTAAGAGAAGAATCAAACAATCTTAAAAAAGTGTCAACATCAATTTTAGGCATTACTTCAGTTGAATGAAAAACTACCGCTTTATCTAATTGAGTTACCTTATCTTTTAATTCTTTTAAGCCTGCAACAGAACTCTTTAAGACTTTCACGAAAACAATTCTTGAATGCTTTTCCCACGGCTTAGTAAATAATTGAGCATGTAAATCATTAACTTGAGAGAAAATAGAGTCAGTTAAAGCTTCAAGGTCCGCAGGCAACAAAACCACCATTAAAATTAATAAACTTCATCCTTTAAATATGAGATTGTTGCATTAGTTAAGTGGTGTTGTCTTTTGTTTTTAAATAACTCTAACGGAGTTAAGGTTAGCGTTAGCGAAAAAACTTTTTTCGTTGACCCAACAAACAGTGACGTAGGCAATGCAACCCTGTTTTTAAGCCACGCTCACTCCGATCATGCAAGAGTCTTCAAAAACAAAACTCACTTAATGACAACTGAAACAAGAGACTTACTGCAAAAACAAGAAAACGAAAACTTAAAAACCATGAAATTAAATTGCAGGAAAAAATTTGAAGACTGTGAGATAACTTTAAAGAATGCAGGACACGTTCTGGGTTCAAGTCAAACCATTATTGAAAACGGTGAAAGAGTAGTAATAACAAGCGACTTCAAGTTACAGGACAGCATTCTAGGAGAAGGAGCAGAAATCCTTGAATCAGATTACCTTGTAATTGACAGTACTTTCGGCCTGCCAAAATTTAGTTTTCCTAACAGAGAAAAAACTTACGAGCAAATAATTAAATGGACTGCAGAAAACCTGAAAGAAGGAAAGTTTGTTTTGCTTGGCGGTTATGCTTTAGGCAAAGCACAAGAACTAACAAAAATAATAAACGAGTTTACAAAAGAAACGCCTTTAGTTTATTACAAGATTTTTGATAATAATAAGATTTACGAGAAAAACAGTGTGAAATTAGGTGACTTTATTAAATTAAACCAGAATTACAGTGAAGGAAACATTCTGTTAATGCCACCGCATTTAATTAAACCAGAAATAATTGAAGTTTTAAGTTTAATGACTGGAAAAAAAGTTGCAACAGGCATTTGTTCAGGGTGGTTTAAAGAAGGATTTTACAGGAATAAAGCCAGAACTTTTCCTTTAAGCGACCACGCAGACTACAAAAGCATTTTACACTACATTAAAAAGTCAAAGCCAAAAAAAGTTTACACAACCCACGGATTCTGTAAAGAACTAGCATGGATTATTAATAAGAAGTTAGGCATTCCAAGCCTGCCATTAAAAGAAGCAGGACAAACTCACTTGCAAGACTACAACGATTAAGAAATCTTTTTAACTCCAAAACAATTTCCTGCAAATTCTTTTAAAAGAAATTCTTTGAACCGGATTTAATTCTTCCAAGATTTCCTTGACTTTTAACTTCATATTCTTTTTGTTAATCTCACTATTTGAATAACCAATCTTTATAGCAGAATAATTATCCATGAATTCTTTTAAAAGATTGTCAAGTTTTTTTGAAGAAAAGATGATGGGTCAGTATTCAAAAAGTTTTCCATATCTAAAGAAGCTTTTTCAAGTTTTTCTTGTAATGCTCTGTCAACAGCAGCAGAAAGGTTGTCAGGATTTTTTAATTGCTTTCTTGCTTCACGAATTTTTTTAATTTTTTTGTAATTTTCACTGGCAATAGTTTTTAATCTTTGATTAACTTTTTTTAACACCAATTTAATCAACCTTAAATTCTAATGTTAACTGAAACAGTATTTAGTCTGACGACTACAAATTAAAGTCCGTCAACATTAATAAAGTTTCGTAAAATAGTTTTTGTGGGGATTTTTAAAATGAGAGGAAAAGGAATAATTGTTATTGGAAGCCAGTGGGGCGATGAAGGAAAAGGAAAAGTAACTGATTTTGTTTGTGATAACGTTAAAAGTGTTGCACGTTATCAAGGAGGCAATAATGCTGGACACACTGTAGTTGTTAACGGTCAAGAATTCAAGTTTCACTTACTGCCTTCAGGAGTAGTAAGAGAAAAAACAGTTTTAATTGGTTCAGGCGTAGTTTTAGATCCGAGAGTGTTAGTTAAAGAAATGGAAAAAATTGACGGACAATTAAAACTTGAATTAATGATTGACCCCAGAACGCACATTATTCTACCATACCATAATCACTTGGATGGAATAGAAGAAGCTTTTAGGAAAGGAAAAAAGATTGGCACGACAGGCAGAGGCATTGGGCCTTGTTATGCTGACAAAGCTTCAAGATGTGGAATAAGGTTTCAGGATTTAGTTGACGAAAAAAAGTTTAGAGAAAAACTTGAATTAAATTATAATTCAAAACAAGCGTTAAGTGAAAAAGTTTTCAACCAGAAAATGCCTTTCAGTTTTCAGGAAGTATTTCAAGAATACAAGGAATTAGGACAAAAATTAAAGCATTTAATGGGAGACGTTTCAATTAAAGTTGAAGAAACTTTAAGTCAAGGAGAAAACGTTTTATTTGAAGGAGCTCAAGGAACGTTTCTAGACAACAATTACGGAACTTACCCTTTCGTTACTTCTTCAAACCCAATTGTCGGCGGAGCGCTAACAGGAATTGGAATGCGTGCACAAAACATTAACCAAGTTATAGGCATAGTTAAAGCTTACACTACCAGAGTAGGAGAAGGGCCTTTTGTAACAGAATTAACTAACAGTTTAGGTAATGAAATCAGAGAAAAAGGAGCAGAGTATGGAACAACAACTGGTCGTCCAAGAAGAGTTGGCTGGCTTGACTTAGTTTTAATTAGAACTGCTAACAGGTTGAATGGTTTCACTGAACTAGCAATAACAAAATTTGATGTTTTAAATGGAATTGAAAGTTTAATGATTGCAACAAGTTATGATTGTAAAGGAAAAACAATTACTGAAGTTCCAACCGAAACAGAAGACTTTCAAGAATGCAAGCCAAACTACTTAGAGTTAAAAGGCTTTAATTTAGAAGACAAAAAATACGAAAAATTAGAAGAGTTACCAGTGGAAGCAAGAGAATACTTGAAAGTAATTGAAAAAGAGTTAAACGTGCCAATAAAATTGGTTTCTTACGGTGCAGACAGAGAAAAAACAATCAGAGTTTAAAAGTTAGTTTGTTCCAAGAGCGGCATCGATTTGCTTAATTATTTCTTTATATTCCTTTATCTTAACCTTAGAATAATTAATACGTAAAGCAGGATTATTTGGTTTTAAAAGAATATTTAAAACTTGTTGCCGAGAATTAATAGCTTTAACACAGTCTTCTCGTAATTTTTCTAACTTGACTCTATTAATACGCCCTGCTTTTAATCGGAACCTAGTCAATTCAGCATAGTTATTCCAAAATCTTTCGCCAAATTTTATTCCAGGTTTTTTTCCTTTCACTTTAACTCACCTAACAACTAGTTAATTCTTCGCCTCTTTGAGGACAGTTAACTGGAATAACTTTTAACCTAGTTATAACTCCTAAATCTGGAAGGTTAACGTCAGTAATTCTAGCGAAAGCAGAATAATAAGAACGAAAAAGATGAATGTGTCCAGCTTTCACTACTTCATTATAGTCTGCAATTACTTGGCTGCCAGTTCCAAGGAAAACGTTTGTGTCATCAACAATAATAACAAAGTTTTTGTCAAAGTCAACTGAACCAGAATTATTTAATTTGAATGTAAGGTAAGCTCCCGGGCCCTGCATGAAATTACAGTCAAGAATTTCAAGTTCTGCCTGCAAACAATCAACCTGGTTTTCAGTGCCTTCATCAATAAACTGGGTTTTAGTTCTAAACAAGTCATTACCCCAAGTTAAAAGAATTCCACTCAAAACCAAAGCAATCATAACTAAAAGCAAAACAGCAAAAACTGGAGCCAAACCCTTATCATTCATAAAAACACTGGAAAATAAAAAGATTAAAGAGATTAAAAAGGTTTTTGTTTTAAGGGGTTTCCTCTATGACAATTTTTTCTTCTAATAATTCTCTCATTTTTTCTATAACAAATTTAATTTCCTTGTTCTTTTCTATTTCTGCATGAGTATCAATGTAAACAAAGTCCGGGTAAAGGTTCTTTGATTTAAGCATTTTTACAAAGCTTTCAAGACGCAATTCAACTAACTTCTGCATTTCATCATCAGACAAGCTTAATTCGCTTTCACTTAAAAATAAATGCTTATTATAACTGAAAATAAAAAATATTTTTTTACCTTCAAAGTCTTGGCTGTCAATTGACTCCAAAGTCGTAGTTATAATTGGAATAGAATCATCAAATGCTGAATTGTTTAAAACAACTTTGCCACCAGTAAATCCTGAAAACTCTGTTTTGTTTTTTTGTTCTAAATCAAGCGTTGACTCGTTTGAAGCATAATCAGAGTCATTTAAAAAACTAACAAAAAAGATTTTGTTAAGAGCAGGTTCTTTTAATAATGGAACTAAAAAATTTTCTTTATTTAAATATTGAAAGATAAAACGTTCAATAATGTTAAACTTTTCATTCCAAATAGTTTTACTTTTAACCTCTGACAACAAACCTTGAAGAAGCCCCTCACTTCCACTAAAGTCGTTTAACCCTTTAGAATCAGTAAAATTAATTATAACCACTCCATCATCTTCTAGTTTTTCAGCTAATTTTTGTTTGTAATAAAAATTATAAAAATGTTCAGCAAACTTAGTAAACAAAAAAGCATCAGCATACCAGACTAACAAAGAATTATTTTTTATGATATCTAAATCTATTGGATAACGCTTTGTAACAGAGTTCTCAAAATCTGACATTGTAGTTGGCCCATATCCTGGCCCCATAATACTTCGACAGTATTTTTCTGCACTACCAGAACATAATCTTGATGAATCCATTACAGCGCCAACACACAAGCCATTTTTTGATTTAGCTGTTTTTGATGGAAAACAGTTTGTTCCACTGCCATCATTGTCTGGCGAATCATCACAACAAGTTGGATAAGGATTTGGGCAAGTCCAACTTTTATTTTGTCTATTCCAATATTCATACAAGTATTCATCACATAACTTGAAAGTGTGCCCGATTTCATGCGCTGTAACATCAATACTTTCATATTTAGAGATTACAGCAAAAACAGTTTCTGTAGAACCATAACCTAATACTTTTGAATCACCAAGTAATTCTTTATCAGTTATCCCTACAACCCTGTCAGTTACAGGATTTAGTTTAATTCCAGAATTAGCTAAAACTAATTCAATAGTTCGCTCTAAATCTTTCAAGGATTTATTCTTGCCAGTAGTTATATTACCTGCTAAATCACTTAAAACAATAAATTGCATATCTTGTTTGAAAGTTGAAATCTTTTCAAAATACGTTTTCTGTAATTCCGCATAATACTCAAACTCTTGCTTGCTTCCACTCCAATCAAGAGGAACAAAAAAAGTTCGCGGGTTTTCAACCGTCAAACTATTAACATAACTAAAAAAACAATCTTTGAAAGTGGAATAATAATTTAAAACAGTCCCCATAGAAGGATTCATAGAACAATAAAGATTGCTTCCAACTGAAACCAGTTTCCAGTAATCATTTAATTGCAGACTTAATTTTGCTGCAGAATCCAAACACTTTTTTTCTGAATCAAAAACATCATTAGCCAAGCCAAAACAATCTGCTTTATCATCAGCACAAAATAATTGATTTTTTTCAATAAAAGATTTTTTACAAAGATAATAAAATTCCACTCCAGGGTTTTCGCTTTCATTACGTTTGCTTGCTTCTGAATCACAGTTTTCTCGAGAATCAAAAACTCCTAATGCTGACATTGGTTTGTATTCACGAATACTAAACGATTGAAAAGACATACAATAATTGAAAGTAAAATCTGATTCTGATTTAAGCAAAATGTATTTTTCTTTTAATGGAGCATTCAAATTCTTAATTTCATCAAAACAATCAGAAGCCTTCTCAAAAAACCTTGGTTTAGATAATAAAGTTTCTCCTCGCACTGTAGAACTATAATTACAAGAGTACATTTTTGAACCATCAATTAAGTCTCCTTCAGTTAAAACAATAAAATAGGAAGAATATAAATCAGTTAAACATTCATGAATATTAGTTTCTCTCATTTCGTTTACTGGGTCATTTAAACGCGCTACATTATGATAAGTCATAATTGGGCCGCCATCACATTCTGTCAAATTATTAGTACAATTTATTTCACTTTTATTTCCAGTAAAACAAAGATAATAAGCATTCGCTTGTATTTCTTTTAATTTGTTTTGACACTGGCTTAAAGCATTACTGCCACGAAAACTCAACTCGCTAATACCTGAAAAAAGATCTAAAACTGGAGGAACTTGTTTTAATAGATTGTCAATTGTCTTACTGCTTTCAGCTGAATTAACAGCATTTAAATGCAATTGTCTTAATACATGATTCTTAATCAAACTCTCATTCTTACAGTCAGCTAAATTAGACGTGCAAGAAAAAGAGCCATTAAAATAAGGGTCACATAAAAGAACTAAATCATTGTTCATTTTGTCAGAGGCAATATTACAGCTATCAAAGTCATTAAAATTTTGGGTTGCAAAAGAGTTAAGAAAACTTGAAACAAGTTGTTCTGACTTAGAACCTCCTGGAAAAAATGAAAACTCTGAATTAGCAGCACTAAAAATAAAACTATCCATCCCAAAGTATAAAGAAGAAGCACTTCCCAGTCTCTCTAACGCTTCAGTATGATAATAACGTCCAAAAATGTTTGTATAACAAGCATAAGCATTCTTATAAAAATACAAGCTAACAGAGTTTAATTTATCTGCTTGACTAAAACACTCTAAGTCGCCACGATAACCATCACCAGAATCCTTTAAAAACCAAGTAATTAGAGTTCTAGAATCATTCTCGCATTCACTTCTAGTTTCAGAACAAAAATAACTTTTTTTGGAATCATCATAACAAAAGAAAGTTTTAGTGTTCTTTACCTGAGCAAGTTTTTTTGTTAAAAAATCCGCTCTTTCCTGACATTCTTCCATAGTTTGGAATGGTTTAGCTCTGCTTACTAAATTTTTTTCAGAGTCAAACAAGCAATCATTAAAATTTTGTGAACAAAAATAATGAGAACTAGTACTAGACGGATTACACAAGAAATAACTACCAGAATACATTTGAGAATAAATTTCATCAATTGCCTCCAGTGAAGGATTTTCCATAAAAGAACAAGTAAAATTATATTTACTGTCTTTTGAAGCTTTAACATTCAGAGATTGTAATTCTTTTTTATAAAAAGTTCCTCCTTTAACATATTTTACTATACTTTTAGAACAACTAGACAACTGACTATCATCAAAAGACTTTGAATCACTAAAAAATAAGTAAGTTCCATTTAACGAGTCAGCTTCTCTAACACAAGACTGCAAATCAGAGTATTTTATTTTTTCTTCTACTTGCCTGCAATTACTAGAAAATAAATTACAATGATAAAAATCAAGCTGGTCATCAGAATGACACAAGTAATGCTCTTTATTACAAACATTATCCTTACATAATGAACCTTCAAAACAAGTGTTTGATTCAGAACAATTGTTTACAACATAAAAACCAAGTCTTTTTTTTGAACCCAACAAATACTGTAAGTCAAAATGAGCTTCAAACTTTTCAGGCAAACTTCCAGGATAATCTGAAAAGTCAGCTTTAACAACTAAAACAGCAACATTACTTAATTGTATTTCTTTGCTAACCAAACCAGAAAAGCCAGTTAATTCTTCAACAGACAATCTTTCAATTGAAACAGTGAAATATTTTTTCAAATCAGGTGAAACCCCTTCCAAACTAACACTTGAAAGAACTACTGCTATTGATGAATTAGATAATTCTTGATAAAGATAAACCCTTTCAGTTGCCACTTTTTGAGAGTCACTTAAACTCAAGTAAACTCCTTTCGGCCAAGGAAAAAGCTCTTTAACTGTTTTCTTAAAAGAAAACAATTCTGCTTTTCTCTCACTTTTTTCTTGCTTTAAATTATTAACAAAACTAAGACTTAAATCACTTGAAAATTTTTCAAAATTTTTTGAATCAAGAGACAAAGTAAAGTCTTCAACTCCTTGGCCAACATTACCAAAAAAACTGTTAATGAAATCAAAAAAACCATCAAACACAGTAGCAAAACCAGTGATAAAAGAATTTTGAGGGTTTTGAAAGCCTTCTGGTTCAGCAAAAACAAACGAACTGAAAAACAGAAAAAACAAGCAAAAAACAAAAACTTTCCTTAACATAATAAAACTAAATAATTAAAGTTAATTAAAAGGTTTATGTTTTGCATGAAAAAGTTATTGTTCACCGGCATTGCACTCTGAAAACGTTTTTAAACCCTCAAAACAAGTTTCTTTAAATGACTAAAATATTTTTCGAGTTTGACAAGCCCAGAAAGTTTCAAGAAGACTTCATGGAAGACGTTTGGAATACAGTAAAAAACAAGAAAAACTTGCTGGCACACTGTCCTACAGGCGTAGGAAAAACTCACGCAGTGTTAAGTCCAGCCATAACTCTGGCAATAAAAAAAGACTTAACAGTGTTTTTTTTGTCACCAAAAATCTCTCAACACGAAATAGCATTAAAAGTTGTTAACCAGTTAAACAATAAATTTAATTTAGAGTTAAGTGCAGTTGACTTGGTTGGAAGAAAACAAGCCTGCATTCACGACAACATTAAAAAAATTGAAAACACTGCCTTTTACGAGTTTTGCGCTAAAAAAAGAAAAAACCATGAATGCAATTACTACAATAATTGTTACAGTAAAAAAGAAACTACAGTGAAAAAAAGAACGCAGTTACTAAAAAAACTTGAAAAAGAAAACTTTAATCACTTAAAAATAAAACAATCCTGCATTCAAACCAAACACTGTCCTTACGAAGTAAGCTTGCTTTTAGCAAAAAAAGCCACAGTAATCATTGGAGACTACTATCATTTAATGAACCCAACAATAAAAGAAAACTTGTTTTCAAAAATCAAAAAAAGCTTGGATGAAAGCATTATAATAATTGACGAAGCACACAATTTACCTGAAAGAATTAGAGCAATGCAGAGTTCAAGAATTAACTTAAACATAATTGAAAAGAGTGTCAGAGAGTTAATGGAATTAAGTCAAGCAACTGAAAACAAGACAACTAAAAACGAAATCAATTATGCTTTAAAAGAATTAAATGAATTAAGAAAAAACATTCAAAGTTTAAGTGAAAGATTACTAAAAAAAGAAAAAGAATGCACTCTAACACAAAACAGTTTAAGATTAAATGAAAGCGAAGTTCTTTCAAACAAGTTATTTGAATTAGGGTTAAAGTTTTTAGAATTAAAAGAAAAAGACAAATGCTCGCTAGTGCAGGCAAGCAATTTTTTAAAATACTGGAAAACTGAAAGCGACAGCCATGTTCGAATCATAAAACAAGCAAAAAACACTTTAAGTGTTATAGTAAGAGAATTAAATGCAAGCAATTTAAGCGGAAAAACCTTAAACAATAGTTTTGCCAGCATCCTAATGTCCGGCACTTTACTTCCAACAAAAATGTTTGCTGACTTGCTTGGATTAAACCATGAAACCAGTTTAAAAGAATACGAGAGCCCTTTCAATAAAGACAACAGAATTAACTTGATAGTGCCAACCGTAACAACAAAGTTTACTGAAAGAAACGAAAAAGAATTTGAAAAAATAGCGTTAGAAGCAAGCAAAATAGTTAACAATACTCCAGGCAATACAGCAATATTTTTTCCAAGCTATGACTTGCTAGAACAAGTAAACTATTTTTTTGGCAAAATGACTAACAAGAAAGTATTCAAACAAGAACAAGGAGTTAACAGTAAACAAACAAGCGAATTACTTGAAAACTTTAAAAAACAAAGCCTTGTAGGAAACGTTTTAATGGCTTGCTGTAACGGTAGTCTGGCAGAAGGAATTGATTATCCAGGAAAAGACTTAGTTTGCGCAATAATTGTCGGTGTGCCATTAGCTGAAATGACTTTAGAAACAAAATCACTAGTAAACTATTATGACAAAAAATTTAATGCAGGCTGGCATTACGCTTACATTTACCCTGCAATGAATAAAGCATTCCAGGCAGCAGGCAGAGTAATAAGAAACGAAAAAGACGAAGGAATAATAGTTTTCATGGACAAAAGATACTTGTGGGGTGCTTACCAGAAATGTTTTCCAAAAAACTATGACAAAATGATTACAAGCGAACCAGAAAAACTAGTAAAATTATTCTGGCAAACTTAAATTATTCTTAAAATACTTAATTGTTTCTTTTAAACCATCATCAAGTTTTATTTTAGGCTGCCAGCCAAGTTTTTCTATTGCAAGATTAATGTCCGGCTTTCTTTGCTTTGGGTCATCTTCAGGCAATTCTTTAAACACAATTTTTGACTTTGAATCAGTCATTTTAATTACTTTTTCAGCTAACTCCAAGATAGTGAATTCTCCTGGATTGCCTAAATTAATAGGCCCTTCAAAATCATTGTTCATTAACTTGTAAAAACCTTCAACTAAATCAGAAACAAAACAAAAACTCCTAGTTTGTTTTCCACTACCATAAATTGTAATGTCCTTGCCTTCCAAAGCCTGAACAATAAAATTAGAGACAACTCTTCCATCATTTGCAGCCATTCTTGGACCATAAGTGTTAAAGATTCTGGCAATCCTGATTTCAATTTTATGCTGTCTCTTGTAATCAAAAAATAATGTTTCTGCAACTCTTTTGCCTTCATCATAACAAGCTCTCGGCCCAATAGTGTTAACATTACCACGATATGATTCTTTTTGTGGGTGCTCTAAAGGATCCCCGTAAACCTCTGAAGTTGAAGCCTGAAAAATTCTTGCATGATGCCTTTTAGCCATGCCTAAAACGTTAATTATTCCAAGCGTGTTAGCTTTAATGGTTTTAACTGGGTCAAACTGGTAATGCACTGGCGATGCAGGGCAGGCAAGATTATAAATTTGGTCAATTTTTCTGTCAAAATAAAAAGGGTAAACAATGTCTTGTTCTAAAAACAAAAAATTTTCATTATTCATTAAATGTTTAATGTTGTCAATAGAACTCGTAAACAAGTTATCAACACAAACAACTTTCTCGCCCTTCTCTAACAAGAACTCGCATAAATGACTGCCAATAAAACCAGCACCACCAGTAACAATAATGGTTTTCATTCAAAAGTTATTGGAAATTCACTTTAAAAA
>JBDRCV010000050.1:0-26387 GCA_043821385.1 archaeon
GGGCTCTGTAGAAATCGTTTGGTATGTTATTGTGATTGTTAGTTTTATTGTTTTGGTTAGGACTTCTAGGTTGTATGTTAGTGCTTTTATGGTTACTTGTTTTTGTTGGTTTCTTGGTTTTCTGGAGTTTACGTGTGATCCGAGTGTTCTTTTTATGGCTGAGTTCACGCTTTCTACTATTGCTCTGTAACGGTATTCTTGTGGGTTGAATAGTTTGAGTGCTTTTTTGCGTTGTTTGCCTTTGACGTGTGTTTTTAACCCGTATTTTTTAGCGGTTTGTTTCCATTCTCTGAGTGGAATGTGGGTTTCAATGTTGTTAGTCCAACAGTATTTCCTGTTTTTCATTGAATCATAACCTTTGTCTGCTAGAACGAGGGATAAACGTTTTTTGAGTTGTCTGACTAGTGGTATGAAGTCTAGTGTTTCGTTCTTGTGAGTGGAATGAGTTTTAAGATCAAGTACTAGTTTTGTTTTATTATCTGTTAAGAGCACTGTTTTCGTGAAGTTTTTGACTTTAACACCGTCAACTCTCTTACTGTAATAATGTGATGGGTTAGTGTTAGAGAACCCTGTTCCGTCAACAGAAGCTTTCACGTTATTTAAATCCAGTAGTCTAGCACAGGCTCTAACAAGTTTATGAAATAATGTCTTACTAGTTTTTTGTAAGAACTTTTGAATAGTAGTAAAATGAGGAACTTTCTTAACTCCCAGTAACCTGTTTAACTGTAAGTCTTCAGCTATCTTAGTAAACCTACGATAACTAACATTTAATCGTTCCTTGTACACTAAACAGTACACGTGAACAAAGTTAGAGTACAAGTGATTAGAATACTTAGAGTTACGAAACGGAATCTTACACTCACAAAAAACTCGATCAATCAACCGACCGAAACCATTAATAGGGATTGGATATAACATATTCATTGAGAAACACCTCGTCAGTAGTTTTAACACTATTGGTGTTTCTCACTATTAAAACAAGAGGGTTTCTACACAGCCTTGCTTAAGGAAAAGTTTTTATAACATTAAATCTTATTGTAATCATAAAACTTGGTGGTGGTTTAATGTTGAAAAGATTTATGGCAATTTTAATTGCATTAATTATTTTGAGCTTTGTTGTTCCAACTGTTTTTGCTCAAGAATGCGGTGACAATGTTTGTGAAGGAGATGAGGAAACTACTTGTCCTGATGACTGTGTTAGCCCTCCAGACCCTGACCCTTTTTGTGGTGACGGAATGTGTAATGGCAGTGAAGACTCTTTTACTTGTGAACCAGACTGCGGGCCACCGCCAGTAGTTTGCGGGGATGGAAGATGTGATGAAGGAGAAATGGGTTCTTGTGATCTAGACTGTGGGCCAACAAATTATTGTGGGGATGGAAGATGTGATAATGATGAATCGCAAGAAAATTGTTCCACTGATTGTGGCGAACCACCAGAGGAAGCTTTTTGCGGGGATGGAAGATGTAATGGTAATGAAACACAGGACACTTGTCAGGATGACTGTGGCAGACCACCAGGCGACAGTTATTGTGGGAATGGAGTTTGTGAAACAGGAGAAGAAAACGGGAATTGTCCAATAGATTGTTTTTACGACGTTTACTGTGGTGACGGACAATGTAATGGAAGCGAAACGCAGGACACTTGTTCTAGAGATTGTGGAATGCCACCAGATGATTATAAAGGTTATTGTGGTGACAAGCAATGCAATCCAGAGTATGGAGAAAATGAACAAAACTGTCACGACGACTGCGGTTACCCTGACAATGATTGGGAAGAACACGTTTGCGGTGACGGAGTATGTGAAAGTAGTGAAGATAAATGGAATTGCCACGACGACTGCGGTTTTCCAGATGATGCAGGAAACAATTATTGTGGTGACGGAGAATGCAAGTACTGGGAAGATAAATGGAATTGTTCAATGGATTGCGGCATGCCTGATGAAGGAAGAGCTTGTAAAAGTGAAGAAGAAATTCGCAGAATGATTGAACAATGCAATCAGAATGGCAGCAGAGGAGAAACAAGGCATGACCAGATGACTGGGTGCCCTGTGATTGAATGCATTCAAGAACAAAAAGGTATTTATGATAAACCAATAATGCCTGGAGGCAATGGTTGTATTGAAGAAAGAGATCAGAAAACTGGAGCAGTAAAAGTTATCTGTAATAACCAGCAACAATGCCCAATAATTTACCCTGAAGAACAAGAAAAATGCCACAGGTCTGGAGGAGAAGTTGAATACAGAAGAGACCAAAGAGGCTGCGAGTTTTTAGAATGCAATTACGGTAGTCGAGGTTTTATTGGAGGAACTTGCCCCAGTGAACAAGAAAAAGATAACATGCTTAGAGAATGTGAAAACCAGAATTTGAAGCCAATAGTTGAAAGAGGATTTAATGGCTGTGAGTATGTTAAGTGTGGTGGTTTTGGAAGTGAATCCACTGGAAACTATGATTGCAGGCCGCCGCCATTTGAAGAAGTTAGAAGAATTGAAGAATCATGCAGAATGGAAAGAGGCAGAATAATTCAAGACTTTGATGAAACAGGTTGTTCAAAACCAAAATGTGTTTCCGGAACATATGATAAATTTTGTGCTGGAGAAGTTCCAGAAGAAGCAGTAACTAAATGCGAGCAAGCTGGAGGAGAATTTATTAAAAGAGAAGGACCGGATGGTTGTATTGAATTTGCTGACTGTATTATGCGTAAAGACGGAGCAGAATATGGCAGAGTTAATAAAGTACTGGACAGCACTGAATTAATTCAATTAGCTTTCAAGTTAGAGGAATTAGGAATAGAGTTTGACAGGTTAATATCTCAAGCAGAAGAACTTGCAAGATATTACGGTGAAACGGGTGATACTGAAAGCAAGGAAAGACTTACAAAAGTTGCAAGTATGTTCAGAACTGCAAAAGAAAAATTAGGAGAAATTAAAATTCGTTTAAGGGACTCAATTGATAATCCTACACTTGCATTATTAACAAAAGTAAAAAACGATATCAGAGAAGTTAAAGAAGTAATTATTGCTGACGCATTATATTTAATGCTTGGAGGAGAAATTAGAAGCAGTTCAACTGAAGCAAAAGTTGACGAACAAGGAATAACAGACTGCGGAACAGACGAAGGTTGTTTTACTGAAATGCTTAGAACTTGCAACAAAGCAAGCGTCACACATTACGAGTACATGGGACCAGTAGCAATAGAGTTTGTTGCATCAATTACTGGAATTGATGACTTTGGAAAATGTGAACTAGACATTAGAGGAGACTTTGGTGCAGGAAACGTTTACCAAATGTCTTGCCATGACCCAAGCTTTGCTTCAGGACAATTAAACGACGACTTTGAAACTTACTGTAGCGGGGACTTGCTAATTAAGATGGAAGAGTTAGAAATGGGACCTAAGGGGCCAGGCGGGCCAGATGACCCTTATAGACCTGGTGGGCCGGATGATCCTTACGGACCTGGCGGACCAGACGATCCTTACGGACCAGATTACCCTGGAGGACCAAATGGACCAGACTACAGATACCCTGACGGGCCAAGTGGGCCTGATGGAACCGGAGGATCCGGTTATGGCAGGGGGCAGGAAAGTTTTTGCGGTGACGGGGACTGTAAACAGGATTTAGGTGAAAGTTCTTATACTTGTCCTCAAGACTGTGGTTACGTTAATGGCAGTGAACCAGGAGAAGATTCTTATTGTGGTGACGGAGTTTGTAAGGATAATGAAGATTCTTTTTCTTGCCCAAATGACTGCGGTGAACCAGAAATAATTTGCGGTGACGGAATCTGTTATAAAGGAGAAATGGGAGTTTGTGATATAGACTGCGGACCAAAAGATTATTGCGGTGACGGAATATGTGGTGCAGATGAAAACCAACAAAATTGTGCAACAGATTGTGGCGAACCAGCATACTGTGGAGATGGAGCCTGTGATGCAAGTGAATCACAAGAATCCTGCCCAAAAGACTGTGGTGAACCGCCAGGGGAAGGTGATCAATAATGAAATTGTTTAAAAAGAAGTCAAAAACGAAACCAGTTGTTAAAAGTGTTTCAAGTAAAAAAGAAAACTTTATTACTGCAAACCGTTATGCTATGCCTTTAGTTATTATTTCAGTGATTGTAGTGGCAGTGATTGCAGTATTGTTTTTTACTGGTTACTTGGAAATGCCTGCAACTAATGTTAGCGGGGTAACAAAAGTTAACTCTCAACAGGAAGCTTCAAGTGCTGTTTCAAGTATTGGAACAAGTATTGGAGGAATTTCCGGAACACTAGACGAAATTGATGACATTCTGGAGTAAAATACTCCAGTTCCCTTTTTCTTTTTTTCTTTTTATATTGTATTAGTTGATTTAAATGAAGGTTTTAGTTACTGGAAGCAATGGTTTTATTGGAAGAGAATTAATTAAAGAATTAAAGAAAGGAAAAAAGTTTCAGGTAAGAGAGTTTGACAGAAGTCAAGGCTTTGACTTGCTGGATGAAACTAGTTTAAAGAAAGCTTTAACTGGAATTGAAATTGTAGTGCATTTGGCTGCTTGTTTGGATGAAAACAACAAAAAGTTAATGAAAAAAGTTAATGTTGCTGGAACAAGAAAGTTGCTGGAAGCATGCAGGAAAACCGGAAAAATAAAGCAGTTTGTTTTTGTCAGTACTCTTGGAGTTTTTGGGAAAACCAAACAAAAAGTTAATGAAAAAAGTAAAAGAAAACCTGAAACTTTTTATGAGAAAACTAAGTTGAAGGGTGAAAAACTGGTTGAAAATTGCAGTGAGTTTAAAACCACTATTTTAAGACTTGCTTTAATTTATGGCCCGAACGAGTACTGGAAAAATATTGTTAGGTTAATTAGTAATGGTTATCCTTTAATTGGAAAAGGCAAAAACTACTGGCAATTGCTTTACTTTAAAGACGCTGTTAAAGCTTTAAAATTAGTTTTAAATAATGAGAAGGCTTTTAATAAAAGTTTTAATGTAAGTGAAAGTGAAAAGTATGCTGTAAGTGAAATCGTTGAAATTGTTAGAAAAGAATTAAAGTTAGCTGGAAATCAAAAGAAAGTGAATTACTTTATTGGGTTGCTAATAAGTTATTTTCTTAAAATGAGGGGAAAGAAAACCCTGCTGCCAGAACACGTTAAAAGACTTAACAGACACAGGTTAAATGATAACAGTAAAATAAAGAAGTTGGGTTGGAAAACAGAATTTAATTTAAAGAAAGGGTTAAAAGAAATAACAAAATCAGTTTCTAAGTAAGTTTGTCTAAGGCTACACCAGCTATAACTAATATTGCAATACCTAAAATAAATGAAATTAAATAACTTGTTTTTGGAAAGCTTGCAAGCAATAACTCATCAGCCAAACCCCAGACGCCTCTCCAGTAAAGAATGATTGCAGTTGAAACAATAATAGTGTAAAGAATTTTGTTTCTTTTTTTAAGTTTTTGAAAAGCGCCCATAATAGCAAAATCATGTTTTGTTGCTATTGGCCCACCGAATGCTGAAGGCATGAAATAATAATAACAAAGTTAAATTTAAACCTTTCTTGCCTTAAAACCTTTTTTTACCGCACTGGTAATGCCTTGAAAGACGTCAGCTGCCTTGTTTAAGTCGCCTTGAGTTTTTTCTAATGCAGTGCCGACGTGAATAATGTCTGCTCCTGCTTTAATAGTGTCAAACGCATAATCAGGGTTTCTGACTCCGCCAGCAACAATTAATGGAATGTCAATGGTTTTTCTAACGTGAGCAACCATTTCTTTTGGTGCAGGACTTTCAGCTCCACCGCCTGATTCAAGGATTACTAAATGAGAACCCATGTATTGTCCTGCTAAAGCAGTAATTGAAGCAAGGTAAGGTAAGTTTCTTGGAATTAGTTTGGCTCGGCCAACCCAGCCGACTGCTCTGCCTGGCTCAACCACAATATAAGAAGTTGGAATTGCTTCCAAACCCATTTTCTTTATTGGGTAACTTACTGCTGTCTGCGCTCCAGAAATATAGTAAGGGTCTAAAGAGTTAAGTAATGACATGAAATAAGTTGCGTCAGCTAAAGGAGAAACTGAAGCAATGTTTCCAGGGAAAAGAATTACTGGAAGCGAGCAATTTTCTTTAATTTGAGTTATCGTATCGTCTAATAGTTTTCCTTGTGCTCCCACACTGCCCCCAACAGTTACAGCGTTAACATTGTTTTCTTCTGCTTTTCTAACTAATTTTCCTGCTGTTTCAGGGCTCTGGTTTGGCGGGTCAACAACCAGAAAAGTTAATGCTCCTTCTTCTTCAATTAATTTAATGACTTTTTGAAAAGTCTTGCCAAAGTGTTTTCCCTTAAAATGCTCCATATAATTCATGCTTTAATCCCCCATACTAACTGCATTTATTGTAATGAAAAAGTATTTAAAAGGTGTTGGAAAAAGCTTTGAATTAAAAAGGTGCCTTATTAAGAGTTTTTCCGTTCATAATTTTTTAGGGGAAAAAATGGATAAATTGTTTAACGATCCAGTAAAGCTTTCAAACTTGATTGCCGAGAGCACTGGCAAAGAACAAAGCGAGATTGAAAAACTTGTTAATGTTAAAAAAGAAAAGTTTGCCGGATTATTAAGTGAAGCTGGAGCCTTATTTTTGGTTGCAAAAGAATTAGGAGTAGACTTAGGTTTAAGTGATAACCTTAGTGAAGCAGAAAATTTAGCTGACTTACAGAAAGGAATGAATAACATTGCCTTAAAAGTTGCAGTGTTAAACGTTTTTGCTCCAAGAAAGTTTGTTGGAAAAAGCAAGAAAGGAATAATGCAGTCAATGATGGTAGGAGATGCTTCAGGAGAAAAAAGGTTGACTTTATGGCAGGAAAACGTTAAAATAATTCAAGAAAAAAAGATAAGAAAAGGAAGCTTTATTGATTTAAGAAATGCTTATGTTACAGAATTTAATGGCAGCTTGGAATTACACTTAGGTTATAATAGTTCAATTAATGTTTTGAAAGAAAAACTGCCTGAAGGATTTCCAGTAATTGAAGTTAAGGATACTGGTTTTGAAAATTTAAAAGAAAATGACTTGGTTGACGTTACAGTCAGAGTTGAAAGAATTTTTCCCACTAGAAGTTTTGTAAGAGACGAAGAAGAAAGAACTGTCAGTACTTTTATTGCTAATGACGGAAAACAAGAATTAAAAATTACTGCCTGGAGTGAATTCACTTACTTAGTTGAAAAGCTTAGAGAAGGAATGATTGTAAGATTAGAGAATGTATTGGCAAAAAAAGGTTTAACTGAACTAGAACTGCATTTAAACTGGCAAAGCCACTTGTTATTAGATTTTTTCACAGACAAAAAGTTTGAAAGTTCAATTGAATTACCTGAAACAATTAAAACAAAAGTCAACAAATTAATTGAAGGAAAATTTAACTGTGAGTTAAACGGAATCATAGTTGACGTTAACAAAACCAACTTTTTTTTCAAAGTATGTGATGAATGCAGTCAAAAACTAGAGAGAATGGAAGAAAAGTTTCTTTGTCATGTTCATGGTAACAGAGACAACCCAGAAAACAGAATGGTTGGCTCACTTGAATTAGATGACGGCAGTGGAGTAATAAAAACCGTGTTATTTGATAAAGAAGCACAACAAGTTTTTGGTTCAAACGAAACAGTGTTAAAAGAATTAGAGAGACACATGACAGAAGATTTAGTGATTGAAAAGAAAAAACAATTAATTGGAAAACAATTAACTGTTGTTGGAGGATTAAAGACCAGAGACCGAGAACCAGAATTTGTTGTAAGAAAAGTAATAGAATTAAAAGAAAGAGAAAAAAAAGAAGTTGAAAAAGAAGAAGAAAAACGAGAAAAGAAAAAAGATAATGACATTGAAGACAAGCATACATCGCCGCCGGATGTCTCCGGCGAAAGCGAGTTTAAAAGTGCAAACAAGTTAGTGGTTGAAAAAAACATAATAGAATGAATTAATTGGAAAAAGAATTTTGGGAAATAACAAAACAATTAAAGCTTTCTTTTCAGTTCATCAATTTCTTTTATTAAAGTTTTTATTTTAGGAGAATTTGGGTCAGTGGATAAAAGAGTTTTTAAAATAGTTTCCTTGATTGAAAGTGAATTTATTAAGAATTTTCTGTCACGTGCAACAGCTCTGCCTGCTCGTCTATTAAATTCTGGTTTTTTAGGACTCAATACAACCACTAATTAAAATAACTTGCAAATAATATATATATGTCGTTGATTCTGGTTTTCTGGCATTACCGGCATTGTACACTAGAAAGGTTTTTAAAGGCTTAAATTTAATTTTTATTTAATAACATCTGGCTAAAAGAATTCTTTCAAGCTCTAGAAAGAATTTTAAAAAAGCTAAGAAGTTTTTGGAGGTAATTAAAATGAGCGATAAAAAGATTAAATCAATTTCTGACTTGCCTGGAATTGGCAGTACTAGTGCTGAAAAATTAATTCAGGCAGGGTATAAGAGTTTAGAGGCAATAGCGGTAGCTTCGCCAATGGAGTTAATGGAAGTTGCAAGTTTAGGTGAAGTAACGGCAGGCAAAGCCATTATTGCCGCAAGAGAAAGCCTTGAAATGGGTTACGAGAGCGCTGACAAGATAGCTGAAAGAAGAAAGACATTAGGACGAGTTAGCACTGGTTCAAAAGAACTAGATTTATTGATTGGTGGAGGAGTGGAAACGCAAAGTATTACAGAGTTTTATGGAAAGTATGCGTCAGGAAAAAGCCAGGTTTGTTTTCAGTTAAGTGTAATGGCTCAACTGCCAGAAGATAAAGGAGGGTTAAACGGTAACGTGCTGTATATTGACAGTGAGAATTCTTTTAGACCTGAAAGAATTATTCAGATTTCTGTCGCTCAAGGACTGGAACCAGAAGAAGTATTAAAAAACATTTTTGTTGCCAGAGCTTACAATGCAGACCACCAAATGCTTTTAGCAGAAAAAGCAGTAGAAATAGTTAAAGAAAAAAACATTAAACTAGTTGTAGTTGACTCTCTAACAGCACAATTTAGAGCTGAATTTATTGGCAGAGGACAATTATCAAACAGACAGCAAAAATTAAACAAGCATATGAGAGTGCTGGCAAGAATAGCTGAAATGAATAACATTGCAGTACTAGTTTCAAACCAAGTAATGTCTAGGCCAGATGTATTATTTGGCGACCCGACTGAAGCAATTGGCGGAAACATTGTTGCTCACAACAGTAAAACAAGAATTTATTTAAGGAAAAGCAAGGGCGAAAAAAGAGTTGCAAAACTAGTTGACAGCCCAAGCTTACCTGACGGTGAAGCAATTTTTGTTGTAACAGAAAAAGGAATTCACGACGCTTAGAACTATATAATTGCCAGAGTGTTCAGAATTACTAAAGAGATAAAAACAAAGTAAGCTAGCAGTAAAACAATAGCGTTTCTTTTCTGTAGTTTCCAGTCAAGCCAGACAAAGTTAATAAACAAGATAGAAATTACAACAAGCAAAGGCAAAACATACTGGATTTCAATTAAACTAACATGCAGTGGAGCAATTAAAGCAGTTATTCCTCCAACCAATAACAGGTTTGCAATATTACTTCCAATAACATTGCCAACAACCATGGAAGAAAGCTTTTTTCTTACAGCTTGAATGCTTACAGCTAACTCTGGCAAAGACGTTCCTAAAGCAATTAAAGTCAAACCAATTACTCCTTCAGAGATACTGAAAAAAGAAGAAATTTCTACAGCGGAATCAATTAATAGTTTAGCACTAACTAAAAGAAAGGCAAGACTTAAACCAAAAAAAAGTAATTGTTTTGCCAAGTCTTTTTTTTCAGCCATGTTTAACGGCTGTCTAGTTAAAACTCGTCCTTTTCCCAGAGAAGTAAAAAAATTCAAGTAATGTTTGAAGTCAAAAGCATACTTGAATTGAGGAGTAAACTTGAATACAATTAACAAATAATAAATAAAGCCAATCAATAGAATTACTGCTTCAAAACTGGTTATAACTTGGTCTAAGGCGAAAAGGTAAAAGACAACGGTAGCAATAAGCATTACTTGGACTTCTCTTTCAAAAATACTTTTCTTGACAATCAAAACTCCAATCAATCCAGCGATTCCAAGAATCAAACAAATGTTTGAAATATTGCTTCCAAGAATTGTGCCGATAATTAAAGTTGAATGATTGCCAAAAGAAGCCATAATGCTTGCAGTTAATTCAGGCAGTGAAGTTCCAATAGCAATAATTGTTAAACCAATAACAAACTCGCTTACATGAAAATATTTAGCAATTTTAACTGAAGAATTAACTATGCCTTCAGATGACTTGATTAAGATAATCAAACTAACAACAAATAAAGCAAGAAACAAAAACAAGTTAATCATGCAAAGAAGAAGTAAAAAGAGAATAAAAAGATTTTGATTTACAATTATTATAATGGGGTAAAATAAATTATAAAAAAGACTTAGAGTTTGCCTTTGAACACGAAAAGAGAGAAAGCATTGAACCAAAGATTGTTAAACACTGAAATAACAAAAGAAATAAGATAGCATAAAGCAAATTCTAATCCATATGACTGGCATTTAAATAACAGCAATAAATTTAACACTGACGACAGGAAAACAGTAAAAACTAATTAAACATAATCTGGCCTCACAAGAAAAGGCATTATACATAAGCCAGAAACATAATCTGTATACATGAATAAACAAAGTTTATTAATGTGTTTAAACTTTGTATTTTAAACAAAGAAAGTAGAATGGGTTAACAAATTATTTTTTTAAGAAAAAGGGGGATTTTTTTCATGGGCGTAAAAAAGATTAGAAAGAGAGACGGTAGAATCGTTGACTTTGATACAAATAAGGTAGCTGAAGCAATTTTTAGGGCAGCACAGTCAGTCGGAGGCTCAGACAAAGAATTAGCCAAAGACCTTGCAGTCAATGTAACAGAGAAAGTGAACGAAAAATTTCCTGGAAGAAAAATTCCTGGAGTTGAAGAAATTCAAGACCTTGTTGAAAAAGTTTTAATGGATGAAGGGCATTCCAAAACTGCTAAATCTTATATTTTATATCGTGACAGGCGTTCAAGAGAAAGAGAAGCCAAAAGAATTCTTGGAGTTGAAGACGATGTCAAATTATCTTTTAATGCAATAAGGATTCTTCAAAGAAGGTATCTTAAAAAAAACCCTGAAGGCGAAGTAATTGAAACTCCGGGAAGAATGTTTAGAAGAGTTGCAGCAAACATTGCTCAAGCTGACTTGAATTATAATAAGAACGCTGACGTTAGAAAACTTGAAAACGAGTTTTATGAAGCATTAACTAATTTAGATTTTTTGCCTAACTCTCCAACGCTCCGCGGAGCAGGAAGAAAAATGCAGCAGTTAAGTGCCTGTTTTGTTATTCCAATTGAAGATTCAATGGAAGGAATTTTTGACGCATTAAAGGAAGCAGCTTTAGTTCAAAAAGGCGGCGGCGGCACTGGATTCAGTTTTGGAAGGTTAAGGCCTGAAGGAGATACTGTTTCAAAAACTGGCGGAGTAGCAAGCGGGCCAGTCAGCTTTATGAAAATCTTTGACGTAGTAGGAGAACAAGTAAGACAAGGAGGAACAAGAGTAGGGGCCAACATGGGAATTCTGCCAGTTGACCATCCAGACATAGTAAGATTCATTAATTGCAAATTAGATAATGTTGCTTTCAGAAACTTTAATATTTCAGTGGCAATAACAGACAAATTTATGAAAGCATTAAAACAAGACAAAGAATTTGATTTAATTAACCCTAAAACTAAAAAGATAATGCAAACAGTCAAAGCAAAAAACGTTTTTGATTTACTGGTTTCAAACGCTTGGAAAAACGGCGAACCCGGCGTAGTATTTATTGACAAGATTAACAAAGATAACGTTACACCAGTTCTTGGCAAAATTGAAAGCACTAATCCTTGTGTTGTAGGAGAAAGCTTAATTTCAACTGATAAAGGATTAATACGAATGGAAAAAATAGTTGAAGAATTCGAGTTGAACAGAGGAATTAATGTTTTTAATGATAACAGAGTTCCAATAGAAGTTCAAAACGGAAAGAATAGTAAAGCAATCATTAAAGGCGAAGCAACAGGAGTTAAAGTGCATAAAATAAATAATGCTTGGTTAACTGGAATAAAACCCACATTAAAAATTACAACTGACTCTGGAAGAGAATTGATTACAACTTTTAATCACAAATTTTTGACTAACAATGGTTGGGTTGAAGCAGAAAAATTGAAAGAAGGAGAAAGTCAGGTTTTAACTTATGATGATAAAATCCAAAAACAAAGTGAAGAAAAAGTAGCCAAAATAGAAAAAGCTGGTTTGAGAGAAGTTTATAATTTGACTGAACCAAAAACGCATTCTTTTATTGCTAACGGGTTTGTTATCTCAAACTGTGGAGAGCAACCTTTACTTCCTTACGAGTCTTGTAATCTTGGTTCAGTTAATTTAGTTAACCATGTCAAAATTGACGGAGACAAAAGAGAAGTGGATTTTGAAAAGTTAAAGAAAACTACTAGAATGGCAATGCATTTTCTTGATAACGTTATTGATATGAACAAGTATTATATTGAAAAAATTGAAAAGCTAACTAAAGCTAACAGAAAAATTGGCTTAGGAGTAATGGGTTTTTCTGACATGCTGATTAAATTAGAGATTCCATATAATTCAGAGAAAGCAGAAAAGATTGCAAGAGACGTAATGAGGTTTATTACCAAAGAAGCTAGACAGAAGAGTGTGGAGTTAGCTGAAGAAAGAGGCAGTTTTCCAAACTTTAATAAAAGCATTTGGCCAAAAAAAGGTTTTAAAAAGTTGAGAAATGCAACAGTTACAACTATTGCTCCAACTGGAACTTTAAGTATTCTAGGAGACTGCAGTTCAGGAATTGAACCAATTTTTGCTATTGCTTACACCAGATACTCAATCTTTAACACTCAAGGAATTGGAGAAGAACAATTACTGGTAATAAATAAATTATTTGAAGAAGTTGCTAAAAGAGAAGGATTCTACTCTGAAGAATTAATGGTAAGAATTGCTCAACAGTCAAGCATTCAAGAAATAACAGAAATACCAGAAAAGTACAGGGATATTTTTGTGACTACTCACGACATTAACCCTGAATGGCATATTAGAATTCAGGCAGCATTCCAAAAATTTGTTGACAATGCAGTAAGCAAAACCATTAACTTTCCTCAAAGTGCAACAATTGAAGACGTTGAAAACGCTTACCAAATGTCTTTTGATTTAGGCTGTAAGGGAATAACAATTTACCGTGATAAAAGCCGTGACCAGCAAATTTTAAATGTTGGAGAAAAAAAACCAGAAAAAAAGAAATTAATCAAAAAAGAAAAGAAAGTTGAAACTGAAACAAAACAAAATAAAGAAATTAAAGAAAATCCAAAAGAAATTAAAATTGTTTCAGAAGCAAGCGATTTAAGTAAAGACTGCCCGACATGCAGTTTATAGGTGTAATTAATGGAGTACAGAGCCATAAAGCATGGATTAATTCATGTTTACACTGGAAACGGGAAAGGAAAAACTACTACTGCTTTAGGCATGGCATTGCGGGCAATAGGACACAAAAAGAAAGTTTACTTTATTCAATTACTTAAAGGCGGAGCATACACTGGAGAAATAATAGCAAGCAAAAATATATCAAAATTAAACATAACACAGTTTGGTGAACCCTGTTATTATTTGAAAGAAATGGAAGCCATGGATTGCAGAGAATGCATGGAATGCTTTGACACAAAAAAAGATGGAATTCATGTTAACAGAGGAATGAAAGCAGCAAGAAAAGCTTTAAAGTCAGGAAAATATGACATGGTAATCTTAGATGAAATTAATAATGCTTTACACAAACATTATTTGACAGTAAAAGAAGTAATAAACTTGCTGAAAAAGAAATCAGAACAAACTGAAGTTGTTTTAACCGGCAGGCACGCACCAAAAGAAATAATTAAAATAGCAGACTTAGTAACAGAAATGAAAGAAATAAAACACCCTTACAATGAAGGCATTAAAGCCAGAGCAGGAATAGAATATTAGATATTAAAAATCAATTTTTGGTTTTATTTTATTGTTTGAAAGCAAAACTACTCTTGAACGCTTGTCCTGATTGATTAACTTGTAAGACGGAGCAGACTTTAAAACTTTTTTTGTAAAACTAAGAATTTCTGAATGCAGGGGCATGCTTTCAACACCTAATCTTTTTCTGGCAAACCCTACTGCCATGAAAGCCTTTAATTCAACAAAGTTTGGCTGGAATTCTTCAATTAATTCAGCATACTGTTCTGGTTCAATCAAGTTAAGGTTTTTGACTAAAGTCAAACGAATAACTGAACGATTAAATTTTTTTAATAACTTCATTGAAGAAATGATTTTCTTCCACGCATCTTTAATTAACGGCTTGCAGGCTTTCTCAAAAACTTCCTTGTTTGGAGCAGGAAGAGTCAAGTAAAGTTGTGTCGGCTGAACTTTTAATAATTTTTTAATCATCACAGGGTTTGTGCCGTTAGAAACAATAAAAGAAGTCAAGTCATTAGAATGTAATTCTTTAATTAATTGCATTAGTTTTGGGTAAAACGTTGGCTCGCCAGACAAAGAAATAGCAAAATGTTTTGGAATCATGGCTTTCTTAAACCTCTGTAAGTTAACTTCTTTGTGGCCTTTAAACCCCTGCAAAAATAGTTTGTGTTCTTTAATGCTTTTTTTAACTATTTCTTTCGGGTCATCAACTGGCCCCACCCACTTTGGTTTAGTAAAATTAATGTCTCTCCAACACCACTCACACCTTTGATTGCAAGTATTCAAAGAAGGAGTCATTTGCACGCACTGACAACAGTTAATGCCATAAAATTTTTGTTTATAACAGACTCCGTCATCTCTTAAAGAATTTTTAGTCCATAAACAGACTTTAATTGCAGAGTTTTTTCCAACAAACCTATAACCTTGTTTGTATAAAACTTTTTCTTGTTTTAACGAAGTCATTTAGCTCACTAATAAAATATAATAAAACAAAAAAGAATAAGAAGCAGACTTAATGAAATTATTTTACCGTTATTGCTTGTTTTGGACAACTTACTTCACAAGCCCTGCAGCCAATACAAGCATTAGGATTTTTTACAACAACCTTTCCGCCTTCTTTTGCAAAAACTTGTACTGGACAAACATCAATACAAGTACTACAGACATCGCATAAAGCATAATCAATATATGGTTTTTCACCCATTTTGTTTTGTCACCTCAAATCATTTATTTCTTTAAGCATTTTCTTTAAATCAGAGTCTTTTAAACCATGGGCTTTAATTCCTTCTTCAATAGTTTCAACTGAAGCAATATGACAGCCAATACAGTGAAAACCATAATTCATTAGAACATTAACGCTTCCGGGAACTTTTTCAATTACTTCTTGAATAGTCATGTCTTTTGTTATAATGGATTTTTCTTTCATAATAAAACACCTTCAATAACAGTTTTTAAAGTTAAGTTTTCTTCTTTTGTTTTTTTCTATAATCGTCGATTGCATTCTTTAAAGCTTCTTGTGCTAGAACAGAACAATGAATTTTTATTGCAGGCAAACCATCTAATTCTCTGACAATGTCTTCTCTTGAAATTTTTAAAGCTTCATCAATGGTTTTGCCTTTAACCATTTCAGTTAACATTGAAGAACTAGCAATAGCAGAAACACAGCCAAACGTTTTAACTTTAACGTCAACAATTTTGTTGTCTTTAATTTTAAGGTAAAGTTTTAGGATGTCACCACAATTATGCACAGTTGCAGATTCAGTAACATAGGATTTAGAATTTTTTATTTCTAAATTGTGCACTTTCCCAATATAACTCATTTTTTTAACCGAAGTTACAGGGACATAAACATAGTTATCATCAACCCAAGCATCAAATGTTGGTTTTACATAAGTTCTTGGTTTTTCACCAAGAATCTTAAGAAGTCTTAAAAAAGAATCTCTATTTCCAACGTGAAATCTGTATGCCTTCCTATGTTTAACGCCTTTTATTGTTTTTTCTTCTTCAGTATAAATTGAAGGAATTATTTTTTGTCTTATTAATAAAGTTTTAAGTTGTTCTGTCAACTTTTGCGAAATAGTAGCATACCCTGCCCTTGGCTTTTTATGATTAACAAATCCATCCCCCCTCCACAAACCTTTAATTATTTCTTTTTGTTTTTGTGTTGGAAGAGTTAACATATAATCAGGAAGTCTTTTTTTACCAGAACTATTACCAAAATGTTTTTTAAAAAACCTTGCTAAAATCGCACTATTTAACATGACAATTAAAGTATTGATTTTTTCTTTTTTCTTTATCTTTGAGTTTAAACCAAAAAGATTTTTTATTATTCTGGATACATCATTAGCATACTTTATTTCCTTTAAATGAAAAGAAAAACTAATATGTGCTTTTGTAACCTCAATTTTAGCGTGGCCTTCAGCAATATAATACCCTACTAATCTTAGAAAATCATTATCAACTTTTATTTTTTCTGGTAATTTCTTACTTCTGAAATCCCATTTATACTTTGGAATGTCAATCATAATTTCATCAACATCTTTTACTTCTTTCAAAACAGGGTATAATAAAAAATCTCCTCTTTTTAAGTCTCTTGCATGGTTCCAATCAGAAATCAATGTCTTTTTACTATTAATAATCCGATAACTCCAATGGTCAGGCAAAACCACGCTTAATATTTCGTGTTCGGGAGTTAAAACTGTCTTGCCTAATCTATTTTTAATTTCATAAATGGAACCTTTATAATCACTGACTATCGTACGCTCAACATTGTTGTACAACCCATCATGACTCAAAACTCTATCACTAGTTGAAATATTAGATATTTTTTCAAAATGATTGTTTATTTGTACCATTGAATTTGGCAACAAACATTTCTGATTCCCAACTTCACCTATTCCATCAGCATTCTTTATTTCACCCATGTTCTTTGGGTTCTTGAATAATTTCAATACTTTTTCTGAATACATTTTATCACCTTTCCGTTAAAGGACTAATTGAACGCAGTTTTTTTATTATTGGAGGTAAGGTTTTTAAAAAATACTCTGCTTCAGCTTTAGTTGAAAACATTGATAGAGACACTCTTAAAGAACCATGAGCCTGCTCGTGCTTTAAACCTAAAGCCAGCAAAACATGGCTTGGTTCAAGTTTTTTTGAACTACAAGCACTGCCAGTAGAACAAGCAATTTCCTTGTCATCAAGCAAGAAAATTAACGACTCTCCTTCAATAAAATCAAATGAAACGTTAACGTTGTTTGAAAGTCTTTTTGTTTTATGACCGTTTAAACGAGTGTTTGGAATTTTTAATATTTCTTTTATAAGGTAATCGCGAAGCAATGAAATTTTCTTTTTATTTTTTTCAAGACTTTTACTTGCCAAGTCCAATGCTTTTGCAAAACCAATTATTCCAGGAATGTTTTCAGTACCCGCACGCAATCCTCTTTCATGCCCGCCGCCATGAATTAATGGCTGTAAGTTAACTCCTTCTCTAACAAATAACGCTCCAACACCTTTAGGCCCGTGAATTTTGTGACTGGAAAAAGACATTAAATCTATTTTAAGTTTCTGCAAGTCAATTACTTCTTTTCCCAAAGTTTGAACTGCATCAGAATGAAACAACACATTGCGCTTGCTACATAAGTTTGATATTTCTTGCATCGGCTGAATTACCCCAATTTCATTATTGGCATGCATTACACTTACAAGAATTGTTTTGGAATTAATTTCTTTTTCTAACTGCTTTAAATCAATCAACCCATCAGAGTCAACTTTAAGGTAAGAAACTTTAAACCCGTTAACTTCAAGAAACCTACAAGTTTCAAGCACTGCAGGGTGCTCTATTTCACTAGTAATAATATGGTTTCCTTTTTCTTTTAACTGAAAAGCTATTCCTTTAATAGCCAAATTATCTGACTCACTGCCGCCAGAAGTAAAAATTATTTCCTCTGGCTTGCAATTCAAGTTTTTTGCAAAACTCTCTCTAGCAACAGTTAAAGCCTGCTTCGCCTTTAAACCAAAAGAATGAAGTGATGAAGCATTACCATAATCAAGTGAATGAAATTTATTCATTTCCTTTAAAACCAGTGAATCAACTTTAGTTGTTGCTGCATTATCAAAATAAACTTTCATTAATTTTCACCACAAACGTTCATTAATTCTCACCACAAACACTGCAAGTAGAACACTCATGCCCTGCCTTATCATGCAAGTTACAAAGCGATAAATCCCGCCTTAAATCCTTACAAAAAAGGCAAGTGTTTGACAAAAAAACCTTGTTAGAGTTCTTGCTTTCAAGCATGTCATCAGCAATAGAACGCAGGAAGTTAACTTGCTGTTTGTCAAAAGAAAAGCTTTTACCACGCTTTTTCTTTAAATACTGGCAAACTGCAGCCTCAGTTAAACCCAAAAGTTCAGCTGTTTTCTTTCTTGAAAGCTTTTTCTCGGAAACAAAGTAAGTTACTAAATTGCTTCTAATTGAAGGCAAAACAAACCAGCCAACCAGCTCACAAGGAAATTTTATAACCATATAATTAACGATTGTTAATAAAGGTTTTTAAAGCTTGTGTTTAAGCCCGTTTTCTTCAAAATAAAGGCAGTAATTGTGAAGGGAACACGAAGGGCAGTTTGGGTTGCGTGGAAAGCACTTTTTTTGACCGAATTTAACCATTAACTCGTTTAATTTCAGCCAGTGTTTTCTAGACAAATTAGCCTTTAAATCAAGCCAAATCTCTGAAGGCTTGGTTTTAGTAGTTAGTTTTAAGCGTTGCGAGATGCGAGCAACATGCGTGTCAACAGGTATTTCCTCTTTAGAAAAGCCGTAAACCATGACACAAGCAGCTGTTTTATGCCCAACACCAGTAAGAGCCGTTAACTCTTGAATATTGTCAGGTACTAGAAAATTATGCTTTTCAATCAGTTCCTGGCTGACTTTCTTCAAATAGCGTGCTTTAACCTTATAAAAACCTGAAGGTTTTATCAGTGACTCTATTTCAGTTAAAGAAGCTTTTGCGAGTGTTTTAGGAGTTGAAAAGCGTGAAAAAAGGTTTTTTGAAGCTTTCGCAGTGTTAGAGTCTTTAGTTCTCTGGCTTAAAATAGTGGAAATGAGTACTTTGAAGGGATTATCAAATTGAATTATTGCCTGCGTTTTTCCAACTTCTTTGCTTAAAAGTGCAACAATTTTGTCTTCTCTTGACAACAACATAAGAATTAACTCAAGGAATAAGTTTTTAAAGGAGAAAAGCCTTTTTCTGAATAACTTATTTTGAGGCATTAAAATGAAAGTAACTGAAACCATGAGAAAAAGACTTTTAGAAGAAGAACTAGTTAAAAGAAAAAAACAACCCCAGCCTTGGACTAAAACTCTTTACAGAAAACCTTATTTGATTAAACCAAGAAAAACTAAAGAAGAAAAAGAAAAAGAATTAAAAGAAAAGACTGATGCATTAATGGAAGAACCAGACAAAATAAAGGCAGCTGAAGAAAAATTAATTTCAGCCAAAGTACTGGTTGGAAGCAGGAAAAGAAACGCAAAGAAAAAGTTAGCGAAAAAGACAAAGAAAAAAGTTTTAAAGAAAGTTAAAAGTAAAGTTAAAGTTAAAAAGAAAGTAAAACCTAAAACTAAAAAGATAAAACGCTAAAGTGAAACTATTTTTTCATTAATATTTCAAAAGCGAAAGCAGTGGCAAAGCCACAGATTTTTGGTTAAGCTTTTGAAAGCGAGCGAAGCGAGTACTTCAAAAGGTTAGTTAGAACCATTTCTTTTTCTTGAAAAAAATCAGCATTCCGAAAGCAATAATTGCCATTAAACTTAAAGCAAACGGATACCCAAACTCCCAAGACTGTTCTGGCATGAAAACAAAATTCATTCCGTAAATTCCAGTAATAAAAGTTAAAGGCATCATAATTGTTGCAATAACAGTTAAAACCTTCATTATTTCATTCATTTTATTTGAAGCAATAGATAATGAAACATCCAAAGCACCGGTTAAAAGATCACGGTGGGTTTCAAGTTCGTCATGAACACTGATTAGGTGATCGTAAACGTCACGAAAGTAAAAGCTTGTTTCTTTTTTAATTAAACTAGAAGGGTGCTTTGATAAAACTCCCACAACGTCTCTTTGAGGAGTAACAATCCTGCGCAGATTCAAAACAGTTTTCTTTAACTCAAACAATGAATTAATTGGCTGGGAAGAAGAATTAAAAAGTTTTTTTTCAAGGTCAGCAATCAATTCATCTAAATCATCCATTAAAGGAAAAAAACCGTCAACAATTGAATCAATTAATTCAAACAACAAGTAATCTGGGCCGCGGGAAAAAAGCTTTGAGTTAGAGAATATTTTTTCCTGCAAGCCATGAATTGCCTTTAAAGGCTTTGCATGAGAAGTAACCAAATAATTTTTTCCAATCAAAAAATCTAATTCAATTTTATGCAGTTTCTTTTTTTCAAGAAAAACACTATGTAAAACAACCAGTAACTCATTATCAAAGTCAACTATTCTGGCACGTGCATTCTGCTGTAAACACTCGCTTAACGCAAGATTATTTATTCCAAGAATTTTGCCAACAGATTCAAGCTGTTTAGTTTGGTTTGTTAAGTCAACCCAGACAAAAGAATTCTTTTTTTTAATGAATTGACTTATCTCTGATTCCTTTAATTGCTGGACTTTAGAGTTTACAAAACCGTAAATTGTTTCAGTCATTCAACCACTGGAAAATTAAAGTAATAGTTAAATAAAAGCTTTTCCTTCAGTTAAAAGACTTTTAATTGTTTTAACAGGATGCAAGAACATTAAAGCTAAGTTTCCTCGAAAAACGCTTATTCCTCTAGTGCAGCCATAAAAACAAGGCGTGTCTAAAACACATTCCTTGACTTTTTTAAGCCTTTCTTTGTTGTAAATATTTTTTAATGGTTCTTTTAACAAGTCCATAAAACCCTGTCTTTCAATACAAGAACTAAGAATTCCAGTATCATTTACATGAATTGAATAACGTAAAGCATCACAAGGTTTAGTGTAATTTCCTTTAAGAAAAGCAATTACTTCCTTGTAAGTTAAAAAAGCAAAAAAACGAGAATTAAAACTTTCTTTAGCAAGTTTTTCAAAGATTTCAATTAAATGTTGTTTTTCATTTTTTGAATTACTTACTCTTTTGCCTGCATCTCCAATACCATAAATTATTGGCAAAGCAGAAAACCACAAATTGTTTTTTTCAGCAAAATCTTTTACTTCAAATAATTCATTATAATTTAGCTCACTTGCAGTCAAGTGAACTGTCCAGCGCGAGTTGTTGAAAGTGCCAGCAAGTTTAATGTTATCTAAAACTTTTTCCAATCCTTTTACTCCACGGAGCTTAAAGTAAAGTTCTGGTTTTAAAGTGTCAAGGCTGATTGTTAAAGAGTAATTGTTTGAATTCAAGAATTCAAGAATTTCCTTGTTTAAAAGTAAACCATTAGTTACTAAACGCGGCTGGATTTTGTGACTTGAAATAATGTTCAAAATTTCTTTAAAGTCTTTTCTTAGTAAGGGTTCTCCACCTTGAACAAAACACTCTTTAATTCCTAGTTTTTCAAGTTTAGAAAAAATTAAGTCAATTTGCTCAAGGCTTAATTCTTTTCTGCCAGTTCGAGGAATCTGACACATTATGCATTTAGAGTTACAGCGTTTGGTTGGCTCAAAAACTGCAAGTAAAGGTTTTCCAAAAACAAAGTTTAAAATTGCAGGCATAAAAAGATTAAACATGAAAGGGTTATTAACGTTTCTTTTTATGCGTTCTTTCTTCTATTAAACCATCCTTCAACCGGAATGTTTTTGACGCGTACTTTAACAAGCCTAAATCATGTGTTACGATAACAAAGGTTTTGCCTTCTTCTTTGTTTAGTTTTCGCATCATTTCAATAATGCTTTTTCCTGTAACACTGTCAAGATTGCCTGTTGGCTCGTCAGCATAAATTAGTTCAGGATTATTTATTAACGAGCGGGCAATTGAAACACGCTGTCTTTCACCGCCAGAAAGTTCTGCGGGCTTGTGATCCATTCTATCACCCAAACCAATCATTTTCAGTAATGACACTGCTCTATCCATAAAAAACTCGTCTGGCTGAGGCAAAGGTTGAGTTGGAATTAAAACGTTTTCTAAAGCAGTTAAAGTTGGAATAAGGTTAAATGACTGAAAAATAAAACCCATTTTCTTGCGTCTTAACATTGCTAACTGCCAGGAATCATAAAAAGAAATATCATGCCCGTCAATTAAAACTTTTCCTGTAGTCGGATGATCTAAAGCACCGGAAATGTTTAATAAAGTACTTTTGCCTGAACCTGAAGGACCAACCAAAATAACAAAATCTCCTGCAGCTATTTCAATGCTTACTCCGCGTAAAGCATGCACTTTAACATGACCTAATTCATAAGTTTTTGTTACGTCTTTCAAACAAACAAAACACTGTTTTTTGTCTTTCAATAAAACACCTTACTCACTTCTTAAAGCTTGAATTGGATCCATTTTTGATGCATGATAAGCTGGATAAAGCCCGCCAAACAAACCTAAACCAACAGCAAACAAGAAAACCTGCAAAACCAACATTGGACTGACAAGAGTTGTTAAACCAACAAATTCCTCTAAAGCAAAAGCACCAGCATAACCAAAAGCAATTCCCGCAAGCCCGCCTAAAACACCTAAAAACAATGACTCATATAAAATCATTTGCATTACATTCCAGTCAGTCCAGCCAACAGCTTTTAAAGCACCAATTTCTTTGAACCTCTCCATTACAGACATTAACATTGTGTTAATTATTCCAATTCCTGCAACAACAGCCGAAACTGCAGCAATCAAAAACACAACTAAACGAAAGTTTCCAAGCAAGTCACCAAACTGCTTGCTTAAATCACTTGAAGTGGTAGCGTCAAGCTCGTCAAAACGAAAATCAATTAACGTAGCAATCTTAGAGTCTTGTGAAGGGTCAACTAATTCAACTGTAAGCATTGAAACTTCATCAGCACTAAAAGATACTAATTCACGGGCATCATCAATACTCATAACAATAGCGTTTTCCATTAAACTAGTGTCAGCAGAAAAAATTCCTTTAATTTTAAACTTTTTACCATTAACTTTAATGTTGTTTCCAACAAACTTGTCATAATTTTCAGCTATAGCACTGCCAATTATTACAACTCCAGAATCACCTGGTTCAAGAGCTTGCCCTGATTCAATTTCAACAGTCCAAACATCCCCCCGCAGCCTAGCATTTCTTGCTAAATCAACTCCAACAATTGTTGAACCGCCAGTTGGACCAGAAAAACCCAAACTTTGCCCGTCAATACTGGAAGCATAATCAAGAATTTGCGGCACAACATTTCTGACTCCAGGAATGCTTTCAATTTTATTAATATATTTAGTGTTCATTGGCGCAGACCTGGGCCCGCCTGAATCAGCCATATAAACGGTTACTCCCTGCAACTGGCTTACAGTGCTAACTAACTCGTCATAAATTCCATCAACAACTGAAACCATTACCATGATAGCCATTACACCAATAATTATTCCAAGCAAAGCTAGCATAGTGCGTGATTTTCTGCGGAATAAATTCAAAAAAGAAAGCTTAATCATTTCACGTTACCCCTTGTAACGTTTTAAGCTCTTCTGCCTTAACACCATTCTAATAATAAAATAAATTATGACAAGAATAATTATTACTGGGATTAAGATTTCTAAAGGCGAAGCAGGAGGTAAAGCAAAAAAGTATAACACGAAGTCCTGTTCAAAAGACTGCTCTAAACCATTTTCATCAATAAAAGAAATTACAGCAGTAAAAGAATGCTCTCCTTCAGTTGAAGTTTTGTTTGCAACCAAATCAAAAACAGCAGAACTAGAATCATCAACATCAATGTTTCCAACAAATTGTTCCCGCATTCCCTGAATTAATTCAGTGTCCTTTAAAGTAACCTTAACAGCTTTAGCTTTCTCTTTCCCAATATTATCTAACTGAACAGATAAAGCAAAAGCATCAGATAAAAAAATCTTTTTCTTGTCAACAACATTATCGGAAGAGTAATCAATTCCTGAAACAATTATCTTTGGTTTAGCTTTAACCTGAATTGAAATTACTTCTCCAGCAGTTGTACTAGAATCAAGTTGAGTTGCAACAATATTAAAATCATAAACTCCTGGTTCAATGTCATCAGCAACAAGCAAATTAAACATTACGTTCTTGCTTTTCCCTGCAAGAATGTTTCCAAGATTAACAGTGGTTTCAGCTAAAGGAAGAAATTGAATAAAGTTAGCTTTAACTGGGTCAAGTTTAACTTGAACGCTTCTAGCATCATTAGAACCAACATTTGAAACAACTGAAGAAACAATAATTTTTTCACCAGGATAAAAAACTTCCTGTGAAAGATTAGGGTTAGAAATGTCCAAACCATAAAACTTTGAAACTGTGAAAGTAATGGTTTCATTTCTGGTTTTTGTTTCATTGTCTTGAATGTAAGAAATTGCTAACGGAATAGAGTAAGCTCCAGCAAAAGCTGTTTCTTTAACCCTAAACTGTAATACTACTGTCTCTAACTCATTCGGTGACATTGAATCAATTACTTTTGAAATGTTTACTTCCTCCAAATAAGAGTTTAAGCCAAGAAAAATAGTCGTATCATAAATTGTTGTTTGAGCTGACTCGTTTTTAATTACAGCACTAACAGTAACAATGTCTCCAGGATAAATAATTGAAGGAGTTGAACTATAAGAATTAAGTCTAAGAATTGTGCCTTGCGCGCTAACACTAAAAGAAATCAAAGCTAACAAAAATAATGTAATTAATAAAAAGTAATTTGAACGCATAAAAGAACTTACTGACAAAAACAATAAAAAGGTATTAGATTAATTTAAAGATAAAGTTTTATTAACTTTGAATAAAGAAGTTATTGAGTGAGAGAAAATGTTGGACGTGAGATAATGGTTGAAATAGAGTTAGAGAGAAGCTTTCTTGCCAAAAGAATTCCTTCAGAACTAGAAAATTGTAAGAATTACGTGAAAAAAGAAATAATCGACTTGTACCTGCCTAAAGCTTTTCCGCATCCAACTATAAGAATTAGAAAGCAAGGCAATAATTACATTATAACAAAAAAAGTTCCCTTAGATTTTAAAAATTTTACAAAATTTGAAGAACAGTCAATAAAAATTGAAGAAAAAGAATTCAACGAATTGCTTGGATTAGAAGCAAAAAAAGTTGAAAAAGAAAGACATTACTTTGACTACAAGAGCCATGTTGCAGAAGTTGACGTTTTTAAAGGCGATTTAGAGGGATTGGTTGTTATTGAATTTGAGTTTAAAACTATTGAAAGCATGAACTCTTTTGAAATGCCTGACTTTTGTCTGGCAGATGTTTCAAAAGAAGAATTTATTGCCGGCGGTTTTCTTTGCGGTAAAAAGTACTCTGACATTGAAAAAAACTTAGAAAAATTTGGTTACATTAAACTAAAAAACTAGTTTTATTAAAACAAAGAATTTAATTTAGTTAAAGCGAAACAAAGTGAAGCGCTTCAAAAGGTTAAAAAAAAATAATTTGGTTAAGCTTTCGAAAGCGAAACAAAGTGAAGCGCTTCAAAAGGTTAAAAGCATAAGTTTTTATTTTCTGAAAACCTTTCTTAATTAATTAATGATTGGAAGTGGTTTTAAATGGCTGGAGAAGTTACAAGAGTTCCAACGGGAATTAAAGGATTGGATGAATTAATGGAAGGCGGTTTTCCTGACGGAAGAAGCATTCTGCTGACTGGCGGAACTGGAACAGGCAAAACTATTTTTTCAATGCAGTACATTTATAATGGAGTAACAAAATTTAACGAACCAGGAATTTATGTTACCTTAGATGAAAGACCTAATTTAATAAGGCAAGACGTGCAAAGGTTTGGCTGGGATATCAGGAAACTGGAAGAACAAGACATGTTAAGGATTATTGATGCTTCAATTGCTAAAATTGGAATGCCTTCAGAAGAAGAGTTTGCAATGCCTGCCATTGGATTTGACTTTGAAAAACTATTACTTGAAATAATGAGAGAAATAAAAAAGATTGGCGCAAAAAGAGTTGTAATTGACAGTATTCCAGCACTAGGATTCAACTTTGATACTGAAGGAGACGTGAGAAAAGCAATCTTAAAACTAGGTTACCTTTTAGGAAAAGCAGAAACCACAAGCATTCTAGTTTCAGAAATTGAAGAAGGCAGTCCAAGATTTGGAAAATATGGAGTTGAAGAATTTGTTGTAGACGGAGTAATAGTATTACATTACCTGAATATTGGAGCTCAAAGCAACAGAACACTGCACATTAGAAAAATGCGTTCCACAAACCACTCTGAAGACCTGCATCCAATTGAAATAAACAACAAAGGAATAACAGTACACAAAATAGAAGAAGAATACAA
>JBDRCV010000051.1:0-2200 GCA_043821385.1 archaeon
AAAGAAAAGTTTCAGAGTCTTACTCTGTTAAAAGTTTTCTAACTTGTAACGACAGTGAAAGAGTTAGTGTTGCAGTAAGTGAAGGTGCGAATTACAACGAAACAACCAAAAATTCAAGTGATAGAGTGTATTATGTTTTGGGAGGAGAGCTAACTATTAATGACAGTTTGAAGGCTGGAAAAGGAGACCTTGTTTTCATTTCTGGCGGAACAGAATACAACTTCAAAGGAACTTTTAAGGCTGTCTTAATTAATTCTCCTGCATTTAATAAAGAGAATGAGGAAACCCGAAAGGCTTAAATACACTTAACGCTAATAATAATATATTATCTTCCCTATTGTTCAGCAGGTAATACTGTTGAGCAATAGGAATTATGATTAAAGGGAGACTCAAGATGGAAAAGGCAACTATTTTTATTGATGGTGGTTATCTTAATAGAATTTTAAGAGATGAATTTAAAGAACCAGATATAGATTATGCAAAACTATGTGACTCAATTTGCAGTGATTTAAAATTAGATAGACTTAGAACTTATTTTTACCATTGTTTGCCTATTGTAAGAGAAGGAAACTTAAAAGACAGAAAGAAAGAAGCCAGAATGCAAAAGTTCTTGTCAAAACTTAAAAGACTTCCAAGGTTTGAAGTCAAGCTTGGAAGACTTCAATTTATTGGCGGTCAATTCAAACAAAAAATGGTTGACATTCTAATGTCTTTAGATATTGTTGGAATGTGTTTTGACAAACAAATAAACCACGCAATATTAATTGCAGGGGACTCTGATTTTATTCCAGCAATAAAAAAAGCAAAAAACTATGGTGCAATAATCCACTTATATTATCATCCAGTGTCTGTTCACACAGAAATCTTAGACGAAGTAGATGAACTGCATACTTTTTCTTTAGAATTAATTCAAAAAAGTAAGATAGAAAAAAACCAGTGAGCAATTAACTTTAAATGCCTTTACGACTATTTTATTAGTGGTTTTGATGAGTGAAAGTTTGAAAGCTTGGATGAAAAAGCATTCCTTGAAAGAAGGCAACCTTGTTGACTTGAATTTTGGGAATGAAAAAGTTGAAGGATTTTTACTGCCTTCAAGTTCAAGTGATTCTTTAACTTTAAAATTAATTAATGGTTACAATATTGGAGTAAAGTTAAAAGACGTAAAGAAAGTTGAAAAGAAAGGCGAAGGAATAAAGCCAGGAAAACCTGAAGTAAGAAAAATTGAGTTTAACAAGAACTTGCCTTTAATTGGTTTAATTCACACTGGCGGAACAATTGCTGCAAGAGTTGATTATGAGACTGGAGCAGTAATTTACTCTGGGTTTAATCCAGAAGACTTAATTAACTTGTTTCCAGAAATAACTGAAACAGCAAACATTAAAGTAAGATTTTTGAGCGGTGTTGCTTCAGATGACTTAAATTTCAAGCATTACCAGTTAATGGTTAAAACAATAATTGAAGAAATAAAAAAAGAAAAAGAATTAAAAGGAATAATTTTAACTCACGGCACTGACACCATGCATTACACTAGTGCAGCTTTAAGTTTTATGCTTGAAGGATTAAACATTCCAGTAATTTTAACTGGTTCACAGCGTTCAAGTGATAGGGCGTCAAGTGATGCGGCAATGAATTTAGTTTGTGCTGCAGAATTTATTGCTAAAACTGACTTTGTTGGAGTGGGAGTTTGCATGCATGAATCAAGCGACGACAACAATTGTGTTATTCTTCCAGCTTGTAAGACAAGAAAAATGCACACTTCAAGAAGGGACGCTTTTAAAGCAGTTAACGCAACACCAATTGCAAGAATTAATTATGACTCAAAAAAAATAGAGTTTTTGACAAAAGATTTTGAAAAGAAAAAAAGTTCAAGTAATTTAAAGTTAAAAGAAAAGTTTGAAGAAAAAACTGGTTTAATTAAAATACACCCAAACATGTCAAGCGAACAATTCAAGTTTTATTTAAAGCAAGGCTATAAAGGATTAGTTATTGAAGGCACTGGTTTAGGTCACGCGCCAGTTGGAATAAAAGAAAACTTAGAAATATTGAAAGCGATTAGTGAATTAAGCAAGAAAGGTTGTGTTATGGTTATGACTTCCCAGTGCTTGTTTGGAAGAGTTGACTTAAACGTTTACTCTAACGGAATAAAGTTACTGAAAGCAGGAGTTATAAGCGGAGAAGACTTGCTGCCAGAAACAGCTTT
>JBDRCV010000052.1:0-2552 GCA_043821385.1 archaeon
AGGCATGCATTTTCACTTCAAAAGTAGTTACAAAAGGCGTCATTTCTGAAACCTTTATTTCAGTTTCATCCTCTAAATACAATTCAACTGCTTCCTTTAAGTTAGCTAAAGCTTCTTCAATTGAATCTCCTTGAGAAGCAACATCCAATTCAGGGCATAAAGCAACATATTCTCCTTCTTCCTTGGAAATAATAGCAGACAATTTCATCAACTCACCTGATAATATATTGCAATTAACTGTATAAAAAAGGTTGTTCTTGTATGCCCGACGCTGCTAATCACTAAACTAATAAACTACTTGTAATCATTAGAATTTTGCTGTTTTTATTTGTTTTTCTGGAACTTTGCTTTTATTATGAGAGTGACAGGATTTGAACCTGCGACCTTTCCGACATCGGCGGAATGCACTAACCAGACTGTGCTACACTCCCAAAACAAAAATCAGAAATTATTTCTAACTAAACAAGTGAAAGCAGGTTGCTATTATACTAGCAACCCATTTAAATAAAGATTTTTTGAGTTTGTTTAAATAAATAGTGATATCGGTTTTTTCTACTAATATCGGTTTTTACCGATACCTTTAAAATTTGTTTGTTTGTATAAAATATTATGAAATTGACTTCAAGGCAGACATATAAGGTTGTTTACTTCATTCTGCAGAATCAGGTTTTTACTCAGACAGCAGTATTTAAAGCCACAAATGTTTCTTGGGGCAGAATGAATGAAATAGTTCAGTGGCTTGTAAGCAAGAACTTTGTGGAAAAAAGAGAGAAAAGCTATGATTTGGTTGACCCGGCAGGCCTTGTTTCACTGTTTCCATTATACAGAGATATGAATTCCTTGTTGCTGAAAAAACTGCCATTAAGGCTTTCAAAAAAACAAATAATGGAAAGGCTGCCAAAAAAAACAGTGCTTTGCCTGGATTCTGCACTACAATTTTATTCGGGTTACTGGCATAGCGACAGGGTCTGTATTTACGCAGAAAAAAATACTGCTCTCAAAAAAATTGAAAAAGAATTCATACCATTGACTGGCGGAAACACTTTTCTTTGGGTTTTCAAGCCAGACATTGCACCAGAAACAAGAAAAGAAAAAGGTTTTATAATAACAGACAAGTTAAGGACACTAATAGATATGGCTTGCGACAACAAAAACTATTACGCAAAAGACTTATACAAGCAGTTATGGAAACTAAAGTTTGAGGAATGAAAGAAAATGAATCCAGATGAACTAACAGAAGTATCATTCAAAGAACTCATTAAAATCACAAAATTATTCAACATTCATGGATTGACTCCAATTGTTGTTGGTGGATGGGCAGTGTATTATTACACAAAAAGAGAAAAATCAGTTGACATTGATTTAGTGTTTCCATCAAAAAATGCAATCCAAATATTTGAAAAACACTTCAAACAACAAGGGTTTAAGAAAGAGAAGCAAGCAAAAATAAGAGAATTATTCAAAAAAGAAGTTGAAACAAGAGCAGGAAAACAGGAAATAGAAATTGACATTTTTACATTGCAAAACAAGAACAGGCTTGCATCAGACAAATCAATTGAGATTCCATGGAAACTTTCAGAAAAATATGGCAAAGAATGGCAACTGGAAAAAGATGTAACTGCAAGAGTTCCAGAAAAAGAAGTGCTTTTGTTATATAAGGCCGCAGCTTTAGTTGACAGGCAGTTTAAATTAAAAAATTGGATAAACTTGAGTAGGTTTGTGAAAGACAGGCTGAAAGCAAAAATAGAAAAAGACAAAAGAGACATTGGAAGTCTGTTAGCTCTTGAAATTGATGAGAAAAAGCTTGCACTGTTACTAAAAGAAACTGGCTTTGAAAAACAATTCAACAAAATAACAAAGGAACTCAAAGAGTGATTAGCTTCCCCGACGCTGCTAATCATTAATTTTATTCTTTAAGTTTATTATTTAACATTAAATCTTTTTCTTAATTTTTCTGCTAAACCAAAAAACAAATCATTTAAGTCAAATGCTCTGACTCCAAATTTATGCCTTATTTCTCTTATCTTTTTATGTTCTTCTAAATAGTTAGGGGTTTCCCTTGGCATTTTGGCTATCTGTTCTTCCCAGATTCTATTCATTTCAGTAAAACTGGCTGATGTTTTTTCTAGTTTTTCAATCAAATGCATTGCTTTTCTTGAACTGATCCTTACTTCTTTTCTTGCCAGCAAATCATTAAACAAAGAATTGCACTCTGACAAATCCAAACCAAATGCTTTTTCTATTTCAAAGTCAATTACTTTTTTAATTTTTGTTGCAAGAGTTATTTGCCTTTTGTCCCCATTAGGCAATTTAATGTATTCAAGTACTGCATCAGATAACTTTTTGTTTAAAGTTTCTGCTAACTTGTATCTTTTATTAGCGACTCTTCCATGGCTTGTAAAACTTGAAACAAATCTTTTGCCTAAGCTACGCATTGCAGGAGCTCTCTTTCTTCTTAACCTAAATCCTTTCACAATAAAACACTAAAATAATAATTCTTTTCTTACTTTAAAAAGTTATTTACTTGCATATAAAGATGCGTTTATTTAAAA
>JBDRCV010000053.1:0-7740 GCA_043821385.1 archaeon
AATCAAAAAATGGCGCAACAATAACTGCCTTCACTTAATTTCACCAATCTTAAATATTTTGTCATAAACTTTAATTGTTTCCAATGCTTTCTTGTTCCAAGAAAATTCGTTTACTGCTTTCTTTTCTGCATTTAACCCTAAACTGATTCTAAGTTTCTTGTCTTTAATTAACTTTTCTAATTTAATAACAAAATCATCCAAGTTACCGTTTTCTGCAAGAATTCCTGCATTACCAACAATTTTCTTGACTTCATTAAAATCATAGCTTACAATTGGTTTTCCCATTGCCAGGAATTCAAATAACTTCATTGGACTCCACCAGAAACCGTGTTTTTCAAGCATTGGATAACGAGAAACATTGAAGGGCGCAATAAAAATGTCTGCTGCAGCCAAAAATTCAGGCAATTCATCTTGCTTAATACTTCCAGGCATTAAGACTTTGTCCTGCAAATTTTTTGATTTTGCAATTTCTTTAACCTCATTAAATAATGGCCCGTTGCCTAACAACAAAAACTTTACTTTTTCATTTTTTAATTTTTCTGCAATCAATGGAATGTCTTGCACTCCATGCCATTCACGGAAAGCGCCTTGAAAAACTATTAGAGTTTCAGTTTCACTTATTCTTAAAATTTTTCTTTTACTTTTACCACTAATTCTTGAGTTAAACTTGTTGACGTCAACGCCATTGCTTACAACAAATATTGATGTTTTAGTGTGCTTTGAAATAATTTTTTTCAATGTTTCAGTTTGAGTAATTATTGCTTTAACTGAATTAAACTTCTTTTTGATTAACGGTTTGAAAACCAAGCCTTTCAATCCTTTATGAACTTCAATTCCAGGGTCATTAACTTCAAGAAAAGTTTTATTTCCTTGCCCTAAAAGCAATGTTAAAGGGTTAACATGAAATCTTTCCTGCACGACATCAAAATCATTTAATTGTTTTTTTAATTCTTTTACCTTGAAAGAAAAAATTTTTGAAAGATTCTTTAAAGTTGGAGTTTCAACTATAACAGTTTTAACTCCTTCAACATTTGTTTCTCCTTTTTCCCCACTACCAATAAACAAGGTTAAGTCTGCTTGCTTGCTTAAAGCTTGACAGATTCCGCGAGTGTGAGTGAAAGCAGGAATTGGCGCGTTAATTTTTTCACCTAAAGCCAAGTAAGCAATTTTCAGTTTTTTCACTTTAACACCTTTTCAATTTTCTCAAAAACTTGTTTGACTGTAATGCTTTTCATGCATTCAAGGCTTTCTTTTTTGCATTCCTTCATTAAGCCTTTCACATAACAAGGCGAACAACTGGTTTCATTATAGACAAGAAAGTTTCTTTTGTTAAACTGAAACAATCTTCTTGGGTCTGTTGCACCAAACAATGCAATAACTGGTTTTCTTAAAGCAAAACCAATATGCATTAAACCATTATCAATTGTTACAAGCATTCCAGAATCATTAATAATTGCCGCGCTTTCAACAAAAGAACACTTGCCGGAATAATCAAAGCACTTTGACTTGTTTTTTGTTAAAGAAATAATTTTACTAATTCTTTTAGTGTCGTTTTTACTGCCTAAAAAAACAATTGGTTTCAAGTGTTTTTCAATTACTTTGTCAGCTAATTCAGCAAACTTTTTGTTTTCCCAAGCCTTAATTTCTGCGCCGGGCCTAACTCCAACAGAAAAAACCACAAAATCTTTTTGCTTTAATTTTGACTTTTCCTTTAACTCCAAATCATATTCTTTGCTGTCAACCTTACAACCCAAACTTTTTGCAATCAACAAGTAATGGTCAACCCATGAAGTTAGATTGTTTTTGTCAGCCCAACAAGAAACTTGTTTCTTAATCTCAAAACCATTGCTTCTGACAACATTATCGTAAAGAAAGCCAACTCTTAATTTTGAAACCTTTCTTGCAATTAAAGTACTTTCAAGTGATTGAGTTAAACAAATACACAAGTCAATTTTTTCTTTTGGGTTTTCTGTTATGACTTTGTCAATGAATGGATTGTTTTCTGCTAAAGGTTTAATGAATTCTTTGGTTAAAAGAATTTTTTCTGCTTTAAGAAAACTTTTAGATATTGCTTTGATTACAGGAGTTGACATTAAATAGTCGCCGGCACCATACAATTGAATGAAAAGAATTTTTTTGATTTCATCTTTCTTAAATTCTTTTTTGTTCAAACCAGAAAGTTTTTCTATTAAAGGTAACGCCAGCAAACCAAGTTTTCTTGCAGTCATTAAAAAAAAGAATTTTGATTTAGAGTGCCTTTGCTTTATTTCCTTTAATTCAAATAGTTCTTTTTGTTTTTCCAATTTAAAACCTCAGTAATCCTTTCAGCATTCCTAAAGCTAAAGTTAAAGCTCTTAAAAAAACCATTAATGGCGCAATCATTCCGGCAGAAAAATCCTGTTTTAAAGCAAAAAAAGTAAACTTTAATGACGAAAGCAAAATTATTGCAACAAAGAGAATAATTGCACTCCACAAACTATTCCAAATAAAACCAAAAAATATTGCTGCAATTATATGGTAAGCCATAATTATCTGTAATTTCATAATTTGCGGAGTGTAAGAATCCTTTACTGCTTTGTCAGGGTGCTTTTTCCACAAGTTAACACTCCAGTAAGCTCTCACAAACTTTGTTTTTATATAATCCATTAAAGTTTCTGGATGAATGTGGTAAACAATTGCCTTAGGATTAAATTTTAGTTTCCAGCCAAACTTGTTTAACTTGAACGAAAGTTCAGGGTCTTCCCCTGAAGCAACCTTAAAACTAGGGTCAAATCCTCCAACTAAAAGAAAAGGTTTTTTCCTGTAAGCCGCACTATAACTTCCAATCCAGTCAAGGTTAATGCTTTTTTGCATTCTTTTATATCTGTCAAGAATTTCAACTTGAATAAACCTTGCAGTAAGAGATCTTTGATTGGTTTTATATGCGCCTTGCACGCCGGCAACTTTTTCATTTTCAAAAGGTTTAACCATTTCCTCTAACCAATTACTTTCAGCAACACAGTCACTGTCAATAAAAACAATTATTTCTCCGCTGGCTTTTTTTACTCCATTATTTCTTGCAATTGCAGGCCCAGAGTTTTGCTGTGAAAAAACCCTGATTTTTTTATTTGACTTGAATTTTTGTAAAGCATTTAAAGTTCCGTCAGTTGAACCATCATCAATTACGACAATTTCAAAAGACTTCCGGGTTTTTTGGTTTAACAAACTTTTAATTGTTTTGCCAATAATTTTTTCAGCATTAAAAGCAGGAATAATAATTGAAATCATTTTTTTCTCCTTTTAGTCAAGTGTTTCAAAAAAGTCTTGCTTGCTTTTAAAATTCTTGGCAGTTCTCGCGGGTGAGCAAAAACTTGTAATCCTTTAGCAATCATGTATTTTGGCCGCAGGTAAAAGTCTAATCTCGCTTGATCACAAAACTCAACTAACTGTTTGTTAGTTAATCCAGGGCGAGAAACCATACAATTATGCATGCCTTTTTCATCAACCCATTTAGAATAATCATTTGAAATTAGAAAACCATTTTGTTTTGCCCACTCAAAAGTTTCAGTTCCAGGATAAACCATTAAAGGAAAAAACTGTGCAGTATCAGGATTTAGTTCGCGGGCAAACTTAACAGTTTGTTTAATTGTTTCACTTGTCTCTCCTTGATTACCTAACATAAAACAACCATGCACTAAAATTTTTGCTTTCTTTGAATCTTTCATAAACTGCCTTATCTTGTCAAGAGTCGTGCCTTTACGAATATTGTTTAAGATTTCCTGACTGCCTGATTCAACTCCAACACACAATAACCTGCAGCCAGCTTTCTTCATTAACTTTAAAGTTTCCAAGTCAACGTCTGCTCGGGCATTACAACTCCAGGTAATTTTCAATTTCTTTTCAATTAATTTCTTACAGAATTCCTGAACTCTCTGCTTGTTCAAAGTAAAAGTGTCATCCTCAATAAAAATTTCTTTTGCTTTAAGAAAATTCTTTTTAATAAACTCAAACTCTGCAATCAAGCTGTCAACACTTCTCGCCCTATATTCTCTTGAAAAAAGCGTTTGCGGCCAGACACAAAACTTGCATTTAAACATACAGCCTCTGCCTGAAACAATTGTAACTTCAGGGTAAAGGTTTGCAGAATAAAAGTAATCCTCAATATTCAAGTGTTTTTTGTAAACCTCACTGACAAAAGGCAGTGAATCAAGTTCTTGAATAAAAGGATAATCAGAATTTGAAACAATCTTACCTTTTTCTTTAAAAGTCAAGCCCTTAATTTTTTTCCAGTCTTTATTGTCACGCAAAGCAACAGCTAAGTCTCTTGCAATAAAGTCAAATTCTTTTCTTGCAATAGCATCCAACCCAGTTGACTTTTTCATTGACTGTTCTGGTTCTGCACTAACATGAGTTCCAGCCATTAAAGTAAAAGTTTCAGGTAAACTTTTTTTGATTTCATTTACAACTTCCAAGTCATTGTTAATGCTTGGAGTAGTTGTATAAACAACTGTTAGTTTTGGCTTGAATTCTTTAACTAGTTCAAGAATGTTTTTTTTTGTTAAACCTTTAGCCGGCGCATCAATTAATTTAACGTTAAAACCATATTGTTCTAAAACGCCTGCAGCGTAAGCAAGCCAGATTGGGTAATACAAGGTTGCTCCTTTTGTTACAGCTGGACTTCTTGAAGTAGAAGAAAACTTGTAATGAAATGGAGGGTTTAACATTAAAACATTCAACTTAACACCTGTAAATCATTAATAACTAAAGCTTAATAAAAGTGCTTTATTATTAGTACAAACACCGAAAACTATATTAGCAGTTTTCTGTATTTGAAAGACCAATAGAGTCTAACAATTTTAACTAAAATAACGTATATTGCGCCCCCTAAAATGATGGCCAGAGAGTGTAATGGCGTCTTATTTGATATCAACATAACACCTTGCGGAGAGCTTAGTGAAAACCTTTTGTCCTTGCCATGCCACCACCCACCAGTTGCAGCTTGAAAGTCTTTCACTGGATTTCTTATGAAGCCAAGCTTCACATCAAAAAATTCCTTGCCCCGCTTAGGGTGTTTTTTATAAAGCAATGGATCAAACCGATGGATTTTAAGCCTTGACAAAGCATAACTTAGTATTCCACTAGACCAACCGCTTTTTGCTTTATGCACGTGCTCGAATTTTGGTTTGTAGTTAAAAACACTTTTATAACCAGCATCCCAAATTCTGAAAGCCAAGTCAGAGTCATCCCTATAACCAGTTAACCCATCACTAAATTCAAGGTCTGGCAAGCCAGCTTTCTTGAAAACTTTCTTACGGTAAGCTGTTGCTGTTCCACCATTTTCACTGAAAGCACTGACAAAACCAATTTCTGGTGACGTGAATTGCTGCATTAATTTTCTTGTAAAAAACTTGTCCGGCACGCAGTCCCCAGCCATTCTTAAAACAAAATCATTTTTTGCTAAACCAATTCCAGTAATAAAATTTTTTAACCCGCCAGCACGCTTTGTTGTAACAAAACATATTCTTTTGCCGTAACTTTCAAGTAGTTTTTGAGTGTTGTCAGTTGAACCATCATCCATTACAATTAACTCAATCTTGTTTTTAGGGTAATCCTGATTCAAGAAACTGTCAATTAATCTTTTCAAAGTAGTGTTAGCTTGATTGAAAGTTAAAACTATAACGCTTACTTTTGGCAATTCTTGTTCTTTCACTTTAAACCACGCTCATAATATCTCATTAATTCCGCATACTCTTTATATCTTTCTTTAAAAATTTCTTTTATTAGCTCTGTAAAAATCTTGTTAATTTCTCCTAATGTTTTTCTTTGCATTGTAACAATAATATTTGACCTTTTTTTAGGCGGATTAACATCACTTTTTAGTTTTGAAAAGTTTGACTTCCAATTAATTACTTTTCTGCTTTTTCCTTGAGTTTCCCAAATCAAAATCAAATCATTTAACGCTTTTTCTGCATCCCTAAACAACAAAAAAACTTGGGTTTGCCCCATTTTAAAAACAGGACCTAACTTTTGAGAGTCAGCTAAATACCTTCGAAACCTTGCGTGGTGTTTAATTACTTCCGCTCTCCTGCCCCACAAACCAAAACGTTTTTTTCCACAACCAAGTTCAAACAAAATTCTTTCAGCAACAGAATGTGGTTTGTCACGCCACACGCCAAAAGCCGTATTCCTAATTTTGTACAAAATTACACCAACTAAATTATTTCAACTTTTCCGGTTTCAGCTGACTTGTAAGCTGCAAGAATTACTTTTAAAGTATAATAACCGTTTTCAAGAGTTACAAAAGGCTGTTTGTTTTCATTAATGCAGTCAACAAAATCCTGCAACTGGTCTCTGATTGAAAAGTTTTTCATTGAAAGTTTTTTTGGTTTGCTGAAACTATATCCAAAAAAGCTTTTGCCTTTACTGGCTTTATCAAAAACATGCAAGTCTCTGCCGTCAAAAACAATTGACTTGTTTTCGCCAATGATTTCAATAACATTTTCTCTGGAATTTTTAACACTTGAAGAAGCCATTAATGACGCTATAACTCCATTCTCAAACTTTAAGTTTACAACAATGTTGTCTTCAACTTCAATTTTGTGAGTTAAAGTTTCTGAAAAAGCTTGAACTGATTTAACTCTACCAAGCAAGAAAATTAAAACATCAAGAAAATGAATTGCATGATGAATTAAAATTCCGCCGCCAGTAAACTTTTTATGCTTTCTCCAGTTTCCTTTATCAAAATATTCTTGGTCGCGGAAAACATTATCTCTGACTAAAGCAAGACAATTTTTTCCAAAATCTTTTTCTCCAACAAAGTCCTTCATTTTTTTTATTGCTGGCGAAAACCTGTACTGGCTTACAACTCCGGCAACAACTTTTCTTTTTTTAACTTCTTTTAAAAGCAATTCAACTTTTTTTAAGCTTATGTCAACTGGTTTTTCAATTAAAACATGTTTTCCTGTTTTAACAGCTTTTAAAGCTTGGTCGCAATGCTCAAAGTTCTTTGAAACAATTATTAATGCATTAACATTTTCATCTTTTAACGCAGTATTCAAATCACTGAATGCCTTAACATTAAACTTTTTTGAAATTTCTTTAACCCTGTCTTTTGACCCTGAAAAAAAGCCAACGAGTTTTGCACCATTAACTTTTCCTAAAGTTCTAGCATGTTGTTCAGCCATTCCACCAGAACCAACAACTAGAAAACCTGTTTCCTTCATTTAAAATTCCTCCAAACAAACTCGTTCAAAAACTTAACAATCTTTTTTTGCCCGGTTCCTTTAATTACTTTAAAGGTTTTAATTTCTTTTAAAGCTTTCTCTAAGTCTTCAATGTCGTAAACAGTTAACGCGCGTTTTTCTCTTTCAATTGCTTTTGTTAATTCTAACTGGTGGTCGTTAGTATGTTCACCAAACTTTTTTAAGCGTGGAACAATAATTATTTTCTTGTTGTATTGTAAGGCCGTGCCGATTACTCCTTCCCCGCCATGCGTTATAACAATGTCAGCTCTTGCAATTAATTCCTCAAATTCTTTTAAGCTAGTGAATTTTTTGAAATTAAAGTTTTTTGGTTCAAGATCCGTGTAACCAGTTTGCGCGAAAACCTTTTCAGTTATTTTCTTTACTGCAACCAATTCATCAACTTTTTCCAGCAAGCGGTTGAATTGTTGCGGGTGAGTGCCGACAGCAACAAAAATCAAAAAATCCACTCCCCGTAAACAGCTTTAGGATAAAACTTTAACATTTCCTTCCATTGCAC
>JBDRCV010000054.1:0-10590 GCA_043821385.1 archaeon
TTAAACCATTTTCTTAGCGCTTTTCTTAGCTTTTCTCATGCAAGCCTTATGCCAGTATTGTCCAGCCCATTTTTTTTCTGCCGGGCCATAACCACATAAAGCGCAAGCTTCGTTTCCGTACTTGCCTTCGCTTTCAGCACCCAAGCCTTGCTTTTCTTTTATCATTTCGTCTTTTTTTTCCTTTAATTTGTCAAATAACCCCATTTTTTATCAACCTGCCTGAATTCAATAGGAAAGACCAATTTAAAAGACTTTTCTATGTAATCTTATATAGTTAGGGAGGGATTTTCCGATGGCTGAAGATGAAAAAAAGACTGTTATTGAACAAAAAACTGTTAAGGAAACTAAAATTGTTAAACCTATAAGGGGTGAAATTAAACCAGTTAGACCAAAGACTGTTGAAACTACTGTTGAAACCAAAACTGCTAAACCAAAGACTTTTGAAACTACTGTTGAAACTAAAACAGTTAAACCAAAAACTGTTAAAACTACAACTGTTAAAACTACTACTAATAAACCAGTTAAAACTACTACAAAAAAACCTGTTAAAACTGTAACTAAAAAACCAGTTAAAGCAATTCCTGTAGAAAAGAAAAAAAGGGTTTCTTTAAGCATTCTTGAAAGAATGGTTTTAAGTGAAAAAAACAAGGGTAACAAGCTTGAAGTTGAAGTGAGAAAAATTAAAAATTCAATTGAAGACTTGTCAAAGGACATGAAGAAAGGTTTTACTTTAAACCAGAAACAATTCAAGGAAATAAATGATTTCTCTAGAAAAGTTGACGGTGTAATGGAAACAAAAAAATTCCATCACTTACTGCGTTTAGGAGACAAGTTCAAGGAATTCAAGCAAGAAATGGCTATAGACATTACAAACATTGACTTGCAGGCAAAACAAAACTATGAAAACTTTAACAGTATTAAAGACGACTTTACTGGTATTAAAGACGAAATTTCTTTGTTTAGACAAGCGTTCCAATCATTTAAAGAAACAAGTGATAACTTTAGATTAGGGTTAGAAAAATTAATGGATTTAGAAACTTCTTTGAATTCTCATTCAAGTAAAGTGGATGGAATTGAGGAAAAAATTGTTTCTTTAGAGAAAAGCGTTTTAGATGACTTGTTAGTATTAAAGCAAGACTTTCAAAACTTAAAACAATCACCCATAACAGTTAAACCAGAGACTGGTTCTAATGGTGAAGCTTTAAAGTCAAAGTTTAATCAAATTGACGGCAGGATTGACTTATTGTCTGATGACGTTAAAGATTTAACAGGAAAGTCAGAGAAACTTGTAAGCCAAGACCACTCAATTGAAGATGTAGCTCACAAGATAACAGAACTATATTTTAAAGAAGTAGCTAGAGCTTGGTTTAAACGAAGACTAGACTTAGACAGCACTGTTTACGCCTACAAGTACGTTCTAACAAAATTAAAAGAAGGACAAAACGTTAAACCAGAAGACATTGAAAACCAGTTAAGGCAAAGACAAAACGAAATGATTGTAAGAACAGCTTAAATCATTTCCTTCTTTCTTTTTTTTCTTTTATTTTTTTCCCGTTATAGCTGCCAGAACATAAAACCCTAAACCAATTAAACCAATAACAATTCCTGCACCAAACAACCAGTAATTAGGCTTGTTTAAAGAAATCATTGAAATCAATCTCTAGAATTAAAGTTAAACTTTATTTAATAGGTATAGCCCAGGAGAGATTCGAACTCTCGTCACAGGGTTCAAAGCCCCGCATACTTGGCCACTATACTACCGGGCTGTAAAAAAGGTTTTTATTATAAAGAATCTAAGTGAAAAGCTTTATATTTGTTTTCAAAGAACAATAAGTAAGTTTTAACCTAATTTCTTGGGTGTGTAGCTTAGTCTGGTTAGAGCACCCGGCTGATAACCGGGAGGTCAGGAGTTCGAATCTCCTCATGCCCATACGCGAAAACATTCGCGTGTGATGTGGTGCCATTTTCAATGGCACTGACTGCAATTGCCGGCGAATTCCGGCAGTGAATTGCGCGACTTTCAGTCCCGCTGACAACGTGAAGATATCCGCGTGCGATGTAGCACTATCTTCGATGGTGCTAGCTTCACGGGACAAGGACAATATGTTTTTATACTATTTAATCCAGTAATTTATTGATATAAATGAAGTTAACTTATGATAAGGAAGCTGACGCAATGTATATTGCGTTAGAGGACATTAAGCCCAGAATGGTTAAGCAAACTGTTGCCTTAAACGATGATATAATGGTTGACTTTAATGCCAGCAAGAAAATCATTGGAATTGAAATTCTTAGTGTTTCTAAGAACTTGCCAAGTAAAGAGTTAAAAGAAGTCGCTAAAATTAGAGCTTAATCAAAGTAAACACTTATTACTATTATTTTATTTCCTTATTCTTTGTAAACCACGTGCCAAATTTTATCTATTTTCTTTGTTGCAATCTTTCTATCTTTAAAAGAGGTTCTAATTTAGTCAGGGTTATTGATTATTTCTTCAATTGTTGCTTCATTAATGCCTCTTTGAAGCATTCTTTCTTTAACATGGGAAGAGAAAACAGTGAGCATAAAAATTGTTAGCTCAAAGTGCTTTTAAAATGAACTTAAGAAATTTAAGAAAAATTAGTTCTTTTTCAAAAACAAGGAAAACAATAAACAATATATTTATATATAGTTACTCCACTATAACATTATAGTATGATAGATATAATGGTGTTTTGTTGTGGATGAAACAACTTTCAGAATTTTGAGTGTTTTAACAAGTGAATTGGGCAGTAATATTTCTATTAATCTGCTTACAAGGAAAATCAAAGAACGGTTTGGCACTGGCTTTTATAAGAACATTTACGATAAAACTAAAGAGCTTGAAAAACAGGAAATCTTAAGCATTACTGAGATTGGCAAGTCATCAATTATAGGACTAAATTATAAAGATTATTTGTTGACTGACATTTTGACTGAAATGGAGTTAAAAAGAAAAAAAAGTTTTACTGAAAAAAACAATGAAATTAAAAGCCTGTTAATTGAGTTAGAGAATAATTTCAATGGATTTTATACTACTGAGTCAATTCTTATCGTTAACTCTGAAAGAAACATGAGATTAAATAAAGCAGAATTCTTGTTTCTTTTAAGAACTCCTGGAATTATGATTATTGGAGAAAAAAGAAATTCAGTGGAGAACAAAAAACAATTATTGCAGAGTGAGATTGAATGCATTCATTCAATGATAAAAATGATTGCAGGTAAGTTGAACTTAAGAATAGATTATTTGATTCTGGAAAATAAAGAGTTTCTGGAACTGTTAAAAAGTGATGAAAATAATTCCTTAAAAGAAATGCTTGCAGACAAAATTGTTTTAACTGGAGAACAAGCTTTCTGGACAAGAATTAGAATTGCTTTAAAAGAAGGAAACAGAATCAAGGTTGAAACAAAAGAAATTAATCCTGCAAAAATAAGTGAAAAAAACTTAGCCTTTAATTTGAACAGGTTTGGTTATAAAGAAGCAGGAATAACATTAGAACAAGGTCAGAAAGTTTGCTTGGAAAAAATCGTTACTGCTATCTTGTTACAGGGCAATGCTAGAAGAATTGAAGCCATTCCAGTGTTACTTTCAAAGAATAAAACAATCTATAATCTGCTAATCTTTTTATCTAGAAAGTACGGCAAGTTAAGCGAATTACTTGGCCTGCTTAAAGCATTAAACAAACTAACAAAAAATGAAGCGATAAAAAGAGAAACAGGAAAAACAATTAATCTACTAGAACAAAACTTTAAAGTCAAAGAAAAAAAGTTTGACTTGAAAAGCATTAAGCAAAAGATGGTGTTATATAATGCAAATTGAAAACAAACAATTGCTGGATTTTCTTGGCGAAGTAGACAAAGAGTTGCCTAGAATGGTTTCAATTACCGCTGTTGGTGGAACAGCAATGACTTTGTTAAAATTAAAAACTTCAACTATTGACATTGATTTTAACTTAAATAAAGAAGATAACTTGATTTTTCGAAATGCATTAAAAATAATTCAACCCGGTTTCAAAATTGATTTATTTGTTGATGGTTTAATTTTTTCCCAGCAATTGCCAGATGATTACAGCCAAAAAACCATTCTAATTAAAACAACTCTTCAAAAAATCAAGTTGTCAGCATTGCATCCAATAGACATCATTGCAACAAATTGAATATGTTGGAAGACAAGAAAATTATGAAATCAACTTAAAGCATGTTTTAAACAAGTTTTTTAGTGATTAAACAGTTATTTCCATTCCATCAAAAGCATAATCAAACTCAATGTCAGAATATTTTTTTTTCATTTTTTGTAAGTGTTCTATTCCAAAAGCACTAACTTCAATTTCTTCAATGTGAGTTAAAATCGTTTTTTTCGGTTTAATTTCTTTAATTCTTTTCATTAAATCTTCAAAAGAAATTTCTGAAGGAAAATCTGAAAACAACCCGCATTCATTTAAAAGTAAATCTAATCCCTTAAAATTATTGTAATTCTCAAAACTGATTGTGTCGCAAGGAGCATACAAAACTTTCTTTTTTCCTTCCTGAATCTGGTAACCATAAACATCAGAACCTTTGCCTTTAAATCCGACAACTGTAACAGTTATTTTGCCAAAATTAATTTTGTCTCCGTCTTCAACTAAATGCAGTTTCCCAGTTTTTTGAATATTAAAATAGTGTTCAATTACTGGAAATTTTTGTTTTAAGGTTTCAAAAACTTTTTTTGGAATAAAAACGTTAACTACTTTTTTTGGTTTTTCTTTTCTAAAATTATAATTTGCTTCCAAAACAAGCCTTAATCCAAAAGAATGGTCTGGGTGCCAGTGAGTAATGAAAAGGTTGTCTGCTTGCTTAATGTTTCTTCTGTTAAGTGAGTCAGCAATATCTTCCCCGCAATCAATGATTGTATTAATATCTTTAATGAAAAGAGAGCAACTGTTTCTTTTGAATGGTTCGCCTTTTTCTCTTGCTTTCATGCAAACTTTGCACTGGCAGAAAGGTCTTGGTGTAGGAATAGCTCCGCCAGAACCCAAAATAGTTAGTTTCATAATCTTATAGTAATTCAAAAAGTTTAATAGTGTTTCTAAAAAGAGAAATTCGAGGAGGGAAAGTCAGGGATATGCTCGTGTGCATTATAACCTTCCCCCTTTGCCTTTTGTTTTTGTGTTTTTGGTTCAGTCAGAATTTGGGTGATGTTACCCAACTATAGTATACTGTTGAACTGATTAATATAAGTTGTTGTTTTGAAAACCGAACAGTTTTCGTTAAAATAATTTAAAAAAATAAGAAAAAGTAACAGCTTTATGCCATTACTTTTATTTTTAATCTTTTCTTTAATTCTCTGTACCTGTTTCTAATAGTTACTTCTGTTACTCCGGCAACGTTTGCTACTTCCTTCTGAGTTCTTCTTTCGCCTTGTAACAATCCAGCAATATATACTGCTGCTGCCGCAACACCCATTGGACCTCTGCCAGAAATTAGTCCTTTCTTGATTGCTTCTTCAACTATTTTTCTTCCTTCTTCCTGGACTTTGCCTGAAAGATTTAATTCTGAAGCAAACCTTGGAATATAGTGCACTGGGTTAGTTAAAGGTACGTCTAACTTCATTTCTCTAACTAAGAACCTGTAAGTTCTACCAATTTCTTTCTTGGTTAAACCTGAAGCTTCAGCCATTTCACTTAAAGTTCTAGGCACATGATAAGTTCTACAGACAGCATACAAGACTGCTGCAACAACTGCTTCAATTAACCTTCCTCTAATCAATCCTTTCTTTACAGTCTTCCTGTACAATAAGGCTGCTGCTTCAATCAAAGAGTCAGGAATACTTAAATAACTGGCAACTCTTCTTAATTCAGTTAAAGCAATAGACAAATTTCTTTGCATTGAACTAGAAATAGTGGCTCTCTTATGCCATTTAATCAACCTATACATTTGGGCTCTAGACTTAGTTGAAAGCTTATTTCCCCTTAAGTCTCTTCCACCCCTGTCAATCATTGTAACTAAACCTTTATTCAATTTAACATACTTTAATGGAGAGCCAGCTCTAGAGCTTTCCTCAAACTGGTCTGAATCAAAAGTACGCCATTCTCTTCCTAAATCCACGCTATCCTCGCTTACAACTAAACCGCATTTAGTACAACAAAGTTCGCCTTTCTCTTTATCATGAACTAAATTTTTTGACTTACATTCTGGGCAAGTTTCACTCAAGTTATCCACCTTCCAATTTTAATTTAAAAACAAGTCTATCCAACCATAATTAACTTTTAACACTAGATTACTAGAAATTTGAAGGAAAAAAAGATGCTTCCTATACTACTTGCTGTGGAAGTAGTATTTAAAGGTTTCTATTTTCCTTTTTAAACCTTTGGTTCAATTCCTTCAGCTGGCTTTTCTTCAGTCTTTAAAGCCTTTTTTTCCGGTTTTCTCTTGGCTTTTGAAGTCTTTTTAACTTCTATTTTATCAACTATTACAGCGTTTACAGTGCCATGTTTGCCTGGCCTAGAAGTAACTAAAGCATGCTTGCTTTCATTTCCGAGCTTTACTTCAATTATAGCTCCCTTTGTAATAATATTCCTTCTCTCGTACAGCCTGTTAGACTTGTTTTCTACTACTTTTACAATGCTTGCTTTAACTGTTTTCTGGCCTTTAAGAGCAATGCTTGCCTGATTGGCTTCAGTTATCTTGTTCTTTTTAATGCCGCCTCTAGCCTTTAACTTCTTGGTTTTCTGGTTTTCAGAGACTTTTGTTTGGCTGGCAATACCGCCTTTTTCAGATAATCGTTTGTCTCTTCGCCTGACGCTTCTCCTTAAACCACCGGAAAGCTTTCTTCTTGATTTTTTAGTCCATTCAGTCATTTTTAACTGCCTCAAATAGTTGGAAAAGAGTTTTAATTAGTTTCCACTTTTATATTAACTAATTATTTGAGACAATTCTAATAAAAATGCTTCGGTGAGAAAATGGTTTTTTTAAAAGACAATAAAGTTATTGCAATAGCCTTAATTTTCATTATAATTATTGCTTTCTCTTTACGTTTTTATCCTGCTTTACTTTCACCTGATTTTTCCGGCCCTGACCCTTATTATCACACTAGGCTTGCAGAACAATGGGTTGCAGAAGAAAACATTCCAGAATTTGATGAATTGTCAATGCAAGGCAGAGATTATTCTTACCGCTGGTTTTTTCATGCTTTTCTAGCAAGCTTTCAAATTCTCTCTGGCTTGCCAATGAATTTTCTGGCTCAACTGCTTCCAGCCATTTACGGTGTTTTAAGCGTTTTAATGGTTTTCATTATTACTAGAAAATTGTTTGATTCCCGGACAGCGTTATTTTCTTCTTTTACTTTAGCTTTTCTTTTACTGCATGTTTTAAGAACTGCTTCTTATGCTCGCCCTGACAGTTTATCGCTTTTATTTGTGCCGTTAATTTTATACTTAGTTTATAGAAAGAATTATTTTATTGCAAGCATTATTTTTGCCTGTCTTTCCTTACTTCACCCTACCTCCGCAGGCTTTGTTTTTATTTTCTTAATTTTTTACATGTTTTTAAAAAAGTTTAAGTCACAGCCAGAGAACTTTAAAGCAATTACTTTAATTTTAATTACTGGCTTGATTGCGTTTTTTTCTTGGGCTGTTCTGGCAGAATTAAATTTGTTTAATTATGTTTCAAGTGTTTCACTTGAAAGCGTTGAAATGCAACCCTTAAATTTCTTGCAGTTAATTTACTTTTTTTCTTTTGCATGGATTTTTGTTTTCTTTGGTTTAACAAAATTAAAAAACAATTTATTTTTAAAACTCTGGCTGGTTCTAGGTTTCATTGTTTCAATTTTTGGCGTTCGTTTAGGAATTCATTTCACTATTCCTGCAGCCATTCTCTCTGGTTTTGGAATTAACTTGGTTTTACAGAAAACCAAACCATTTCAAGTTATTGCATTATTCTTGATTTTTGTTTTAGCTTTAATGTCAACCCTGCCGTTCCTGTTAAAATATTCTCCTTTTCTTGCATCACAAGACAAGAGTGCTTTGCTTTGGATTAAAGATAATTCTTTGGAAAGTGAAAGCATTTTAACTGAATGGGATTTTGGGCATCCTTTAACTTATTTGACTGGAAGAAAAACTGTAATGGATGGTTATTTTGAGTTTGCTCCCGATTTAGAGAAAAGAAACTCTGACGTTAGAACTTTTCTTTCAACAAGTGATTGTTCAAAAATTAAAAGAATTTCAAAAAAATATGCTGTTGACTTTGTTTTCATTCCAGTAAAACACTTTAATTCTGTCACAGTTCAAAATGGGTTTATGGAAAACGAGTGTGATTTCGTGAACAAAATTTATTCTTCACCAAATACAAGTGTTTTTAGAGTTGAACCCAATACTTAAATAACTTTTCAACCTAATTTTGTTATGAATGTTGAAGAACTTTTAAAGTTAATGAGTGAATTGGCTTCAGAGAAGAATGGCAAAGACTGGGACGAGTATGGTTTAATTTTTGGTGACAAAGAGAAAGATGTTTTTGTTTTAGGTGTTACTTGGAGGCCAACTTTGAAAGTTTTAAAGGAAGCAGCAGAAAAGAAAGTTGACTTACTTATTGTTCACGAAAGATTGTTTCAGCCAAAACCAGAAACCAAGTTTTTTGATGAATCAATTTTAACGCTTTCACCAAATGATTTAAGAAAAAAAGTTCTAACAGAAAACAATATTACTGTTCTGCGTTATCATCTTTCATGGGATGCTGCCTTGCAGGGAAATGCTGTAACTGCAATAAAATTACTTGGTTTAAAGAACGTTAAAAGTTTTTTCATTGGCGGCGTTGGAGAAATAACTACAATGACAATTGAAAAACTGTTAGAGTTAGTTAAGCAAAAGTTTGGTTGTGAAAAACTTTTAGTTACACCTTTTAAACCAGGGCAAATTGTCAGTAAGATTGCATTGGTTCCCGGCGGAGCAAATGCAGTAATTGATTTCATGGAAAAAGCAAAACAAAATGGTGCAGAAGTATTTATTTCTGGTGACGTAAAAGATTCAACTGCAAGGTATGCAGTGGAGTTAGGTTTAATTTTAATTGATGCAGGACATTATTTTACTGAAAACCCTGGAGTGAAAAATTTAGCTGAAATTCTTAAAGAAAAGTTGCCTGAAATAAAAGTCTTGTTTTTTGATGCAGGCAAACCATGGAATTTCAAGTGAAGCCAATAATTAAAAACCTTTTACCTTTAAATTATTCTATTAAAACTTAATGGAGGTTTTTGAAAATGAGTTTTGTGTCAATCAACAAAGCATTGACTCAACCAGGCAAAGAAGTTGAACTTCGCGGTTGGGTTTACAGGAAAAGAGAATTAGGCGACAAGATTTTTCTTGTCTTGAGAGATTCAGCAAATGAATTACAGTGCGTGGTTGACAAAAATAATTCTCCTCCGGAAATAATTGAGAAAGCTAAAAAACTTTCAATTGAAGCATCTTTTGAAGTTAAAGGAAGTTTAAAAGAAGACAAGAGAGCGCCAAACGGTTTCGAGTTAATTGTTAAAGACTTAACAATTGTTGGCTTGTCAGACAATTATCCTATTGGAAGAGACTTAAGCGAGGAATTCTTGTTAGATGTAAGACACTTGTGGTTGAGAAGCAAGAAAATGACTGCAGTAATGAAAATAAGAAGCACTGTGCTTAAGAGTGTGAGAGACTTTTATGACAAGGAAGGCTATTATGAAACCAGTCCTGCAATCATTACTCCAAACGCTTGTGAAGGCGGAACAACGTTGTTTGAGTTTGATTACTTTGGCAAAAAACGTTACCTTTCACAGTCAGCTCAAATGTATCAGGAAGTCTTAATTTTTGGTTTAGAAAAAGTTTGGGGTTTAACTCCAAGTTTTAGAGCTGAACAGTCTATGACTTCTAGACACCTAACAGAATTCTGGCATTTGGAAGGCGAGTGTGCTTGGTTTAAAATGAATGACATGATGAAAAACATTGAAGAACTAGTAACTTTTGTTGCGCATGATGTAGCGAAAAAGAATTCTAAAGAATTAAGTTTTCTTGGCCGCGACCCAAAAGAATTGCTTGCAGTTAAAACTCCTTTCAAAAAAATAACTTACGATCAAGCTTTAGAAATTCTTAAAGAAAAAGGAGTTAACTTAAAGTGGGGTCAGGATTTAAGTATTAAAGAAGAAAAAGTTTTAGCAGAAAATGAAAAACAACCTTTTTTCATTCATGATTATCCTACAGAAATTAAAGCGTTTTATGTTAAAGAACATGAAAATAATTCAAAAGTTTGTTATAGTTTTGACTTGCTTGGCGGGCAAGGTTTTGGTGAATTATGCACTGGCGGTCAAAGAGAAGACGTAATTGAAAACATGGTTGCCAAACTGAAAAAAGACAAGGTTCCATTAGAAAATTATGAATGGTACTTGGATTTAAGGCGTTATGGTTCTGTTCCTCATTCGGGTTTTGGGATTGGAATTGAAAGACTTTTATGGTGGTTGTGTAAACTAGAAAACGTTAAAGACACTATTCCTTTCCCTCGCACGCCAACAAGAAGTTACCCTTAATTGAAGGTTTATTTTTTAAACCTTCTTTTCCCTTTTTTTATTAACTGTTTTTGGTGGTT
>JBDRCV010000055.1:0-2931 GCA_043821385.1 archaeon
CAATTAATGCATTTCTTTTTGTCTGTTATTGGAAGAAAAGTTTTCCATGTTCCAGTCTTATAATTCAAGGAACTAGTTTTACTGTTGTATGGTAGTGCTCCGCCTAAAGGATGTTTTTTTAAGTCCTGCCACTCCATTTTCTTAGTCATTCATTTCACCTTAGAATTATTTCAAAAAATTTTCTTTTACCCTGCTTTTTCCAGTAACTTGACTTTGCAAGGAATTTTCTTAAATCATTTGAAGCTGGTTTTTTTGGCAAACCATTTGATTCAAGCAACAAGTCAATTGAATTATTAACATCGCCAGTAGTTAAAGCATTATTTAATTGATTTTCACTTAAATTGTTTATTAGTTCTGTTTCAATGAAATCAACAAGCATTTTTTGATGTTCTCTTATTTTATAATCTTTGATTTTTGGGAATATCCTTTTTGGAAATAATGCTTTATATTTTAGAACAAAGCTTAAAGCTCCTTTCTTGGCATCTGACTGAGAAATTCTTGCTCTTGGGTTGGAAATTATTCTAATTGCTAATCGTTCGTACCAACTATAAAATTTTACTCTTCTTTCACTGGTTGTTTCAGGTATTTCTTTCTTTAATCTTTTTTTTAGTTTCAAATGTGCGGATCCATAAATCAGGTCCAAAGGCTTTATTCCTTTTCCGTACAATCTCTTAACTGTTTCAACAACCAAATCATCTCTTAGGTTTATTGCTTTTGCTTCTGTTTGAATTATCTGATTAAAATAGCTTATTATATGCTGAAGTTTTTCTTTTTTTTCTTTTGCAAAAAATATTTTTTCAAATTTTATTGGGTTGTTAATAAACTCCAAATTAATTTTGTCTAATTCCAGTAGTTTTTCTAAACCTGCTGCTTCTCCAATAAAAGCTTCTTTTCTGCCGTGACTTTCAATAATCTCTTTATCCATTTTTATTCGGCTTATTTCACTTCTGGTAAGGGGTTGCCCCAAGGCTTTTTTCATTATCCTGTCTGATAAATATTTTGGGACTTGTTTACTTAATTTCAGTAACTCTAAATATTGGTATGTTTCTCTTTTGTTGATTAATTCTGAAGCTCTTTCTGAAGGTAAAACTTGTGACATTATCCCTTGTTTTTGGAATTCATCTAGGAATTCTCTATCAAGACTCCCTGCATCTTCTCGTAAAGCACCTGTCAAGTGTTCAACTACTTTTTTATCCCTTTTTGATCTGCTGTAAATTGGTTCGCCAGGGGGGTGACCAGATAGAATAACATGGACTGGCCCGGGCTTTGTTGGCCTTTTCCTTTGCTTTTCAACCCAAGGCGATAAGTTTCTCTTCATTCCATTACCTCAAAACCTTTCTTCAAGCTTTCAATGTTTTTTAAAGTCATTTCTTTGCCTAGCTTTCCTAAATACTTTTTTTTAATGCTTTCTTCAATGCTTTTAATTTTCACTATGTTGGTTAACTTACTTATTGCTCCCAGCAATGGCATGTTTGGAAAACCCTTTCCTGTTATGTTTAAGCTTATTCCGGTTGCATCAATTACTTTAACTTTTTGTGAACATTTTAATTGTTTTTTTATTTCTTCTGCTTTTCGTCTAGAGTTAATCATTAGCCACCCGTTTTTCTTTAGAATTCCGCAAACGTTAATGGAACCAATTAAGGTTTCATCTAACACGACTGCCAAGTCTGCTTGTAATACTGGTTCGTGTGTTCTGATTTCTTTACTGCTGATTCTTGTAAAAGTTTGCATTGGTGCGCCGGCTCTTTCTGCTCCAAAGTTAGCGAAAGCTTGAACTTCTTTGCCTTCACTTAAAGCACTTTCAGCCAGAAATTGTGCTGCTGTTTTGCTTCCCTGCCCGCTTCTGGCATGAAACACTATTTCAAAAACTTCTTTAGTCATTCTATTAAAAGTAGTTTAAAGTAGTATAAAAAGATATTATTATAAACTTTTAAAGACACTGTTTTTTAGGTGAATTAAATGGCTTCAGTTTCAATGAATACTGTTTATAAAGAATTAAAGTCTCTTAGGAAAGAGATAGAAGTAGTTAAATATGCTCTTATGCCAGTAGAAAAGATTTCTTTCAAGGAAAGAAAACAAATTAGAAGAATTAGAAAGGAAATGGAATCAGGAAAAAGGAAATCTTTTGAAGAAGTTTTTGGTTGTTAGAAGGCGCGCTACTTGTTCAAGTTAGAGTTAAGCAATAATGCTGTTAAGTTCTTAAAGAAATGTGATTCAAAAATAGAGTTTCGTTTAAAATCCTTGTTCAAGATTTTATGTCAGAATCCAACGCCTGCAAGAGACTTTGATTTTAGGAAAGTTCATGGTGAAAAAAATACTTATCGCATTAGGTTATCTGGATATCGTGTTGTTTATGATGTTTACTGAGAACGAAAGTCAATTTGGGTAATTAAGGTTGAAAGAAGAAAAAGCAGAACTTACAAATTTTAATGGTTTTTCTTCTGCAATCAACTAAAAACCTTCTTTCTTTAAGCGCATCAATTATAAAGTTGTTTTTGCTTTAGTTTTTTTGGTGATTTTGTAGTGGAAGTTAATGGAAAACATTATCAAACTGTTTGGTTTGAAAAACCTGTTGTCAGAATGATTAACCAGCCTTTACTGCCTCATTCTTTTGAAATAATTGACTTGCCTTTTTATCGTGATTCTGCTTTAGCAATAAAGAATATGGTTGTTCGTGGTGCTGGAGCTATTGGTGCGACTGCTGGTTTTGCGATGGCTCAAGGCATTCTTGAAGCAAGTGAAACTAATTTTGAGTCAGACGTTCAAGAAGCAGCTGAATACATTAGGAGTATGCGTCCTACTGCGCAAAACTTGTTTTATGCTGTAGACAAAGTCTTGAATTCAATTGAAAACTTTAAAGACAATCCTGTTAAGGCAAGAGAAACTGCTGTTATTACTGCTCAATCTATTGCTTTAGAGGATGCAAGTTAT
>JBDRCV010000056.1:0-14008 GCA_043821385.1 archaeon
AAAAAAGAAAATATTTACCTTAAGAAAACATTTTTTCTTCGCTTATTGACTTACCCCTTTTAGACGATACCGAAAGCTTTTTATACTTGATAGGGTAAGATGTTAAACAGGTGACTTACCATGGAAATGGAAAAAATAGGAGAATACGCATTTATTATCGGTGTCATCTTAGCAATCATTTTAGGGTTCATCCCTATTGAATACCAAGGAACAGCAGCTTTAGTTTTAGTTGTTCTTGGATTGATTGTTGGGTTCTTGAATATCGGTGATAAGGAAACAAAAACATTTTTAATCGCAGCAATTGCATTAATTGCAGCTAGCACTGCAGGACTGCAGATTCTTCCATATGTCGGAGAATACGTAGCAATGATCTTGTTGAACATTGCAGCTTTCGTTGCACCAGCAGCAGTAATTGTCGCATTAAAAACAGTTTATTCAATGGGTAAAGGAAAGTAACTACTTTCCTTTCTTTTATTATCCCTAATTCTTTTTTTTTATTTTTAGTAAAGTTCTTTAAATGTTAATTACATCCTGTTATTATGCCACGGTTTATAATTGTTAATGAAAAAGATGAAATTATAAGTTACAAGAATTTTGATGAAATCAAAACTAGTGACATTTATCGTGTTTCTGCTTTATGGGTAATAAACAGCAAAGGAGAAATTCTTTTGGCTCAAAGAGCTTTCACTAAATCTCATGATCCTGGAAAATGGGGTCCTGCTGTTGCTGGAACAGTTGAAGAAGGAGAAACTTATAAAGAAAACATTATTAACGAAGCAGAGGAAGAATTGGGTTTGAAAGAATTAAATCTTTTGGTTGGTCAAAAGAAGAGAGTACAAGGAAAACATAATTATTTCTGCCAATGGTTTTTGTTAACTATTGATAGAGATATAACTGATTTTAAGATTCAGGAAGAAGAGGTTGCAAGCATTAAGTGGTTTGCGAAAGAAGAACTGTTAAAAAAGATTAATGAAAACCCTAAAACATTTATTCCTTCAATGCGGAAAACTGTAAGACTATTTTTAAGTTGATTTCCATTAAACCACAAGTATTTAAAGAACTAAAACTCATTATTTAAAAGGTGAAAGAATGGATTACAAAATTGTTTTTGAAAAGCAGGATGAAGGAGGTTACACTGTTTATGTTCCTTTATTACCTGGCTGTATTTCTCAAGGGAAGACAAAGAAAGCAGCTATAAAAAACATCAAAGAAGCTATTTCTCTTTATTTGGAAGAAGAGGAAAAACTTAAGATTATAAGATTAAAGAATGCTCACGTGAAAGCATATGCATAGGCTTCCAACTGTTTCTGCTTCAAAAGTCATTAAAGTCGCGTCAAAACTTGGTTTTGAACTTGTAAGGCAAAAAGGAAGTCATTTAATTCTAAAAAATGATTTTAGGCAAATACTTGTAATTCCAAATCATAAAAAATTAAAGAAAGGAACCTTGTTGCAAATACTAAAAGTTATGAAAATTACAAAAAAAGAGTTCAGCGAATTAGTCCATTAATTCTACTAGATAGCTTAAGTTTTGTTTTGTTATTTTTAAGTTAGTTTGAGTTAGTTCTTTTAACTGAATATAGTTTTCGCTTACTATTATTCTTTGGTCTGTGCAGTTAGTGCAGTGGTTTTCAAAGATTATTCTTTTGCCTGTAATCTTTCTGCTTTCAAGCATTGCACTGGTAATTGTTTCATCAATTACATGGTTTTCTATTGTAACAGAGTTGTTTTCTGAATTTTCTAGGAATTGAATGCTTTCAGTTAGAATGCTTGAAGTTGAAGGCACTGGAATTAAAACTTGAAAGCAGACAAAAACAATCAAACTAATAATTACTGCGTTTCTAATGCTGATAATTAACTTTTTTCTTGCAAAACTGCCTACAATAAAGGCAGTGAAAATTCCTTGAATTACTGCAAAAAACAAAATTAAGTTATTAAAGTCAAGCCTGTTAAAGTCAACTGTTGTCTGGTTAACTGTAGTGAAAGAATTTAAGTTTGAAGCCAGAATCAAGTTTACTGCTAGAAGTGAAATTAAAAACAAGGCAAACAAACCGTAAACGATTAAAGGATATGATTTCAAAAAAGATTCTTTTTTATAGTGTTTTCTGGTTTCAACTAAATCCAAACCAATACTCCTTAAAATTTCTTTTAAGGTCATGTTAGTGGCTTTTAATTCTTTTAACAAGAAAACGCTTTTGCTGATAGTGTTGTTTTTGGTTCTGTCAGCCATTTTTTCGAAAGCCTGGTCTAAAGTTAAACCCCAGTAAACTTGAGTTGAAAGTTTTTTGACTTCAGTTGTAAGAGAACCATAAAATTTATTGTTTAATTCTTTTAATGCTTCTTTTAAAGGCGTGTTTTTTTCAAGCAACTGGTTTAAGTCAAGCAAAAATTGAGGGAATTGTTCACTGTAACTTTTTTGAGTCCTGTAATTGTTAATCCTGTTAATTATGAAAGGAATTAATCCCACAATTACTGCTGTAAGAATTGTAAAGTAAAACAATTCTTCTATTTGAGAGTATAAAGTGAAAGCAATTGCCAGTAAAACAATCATGAAAAATAGTCCTGCAAGCCATAAAATTGTTTCAGATTTAAAGGCAAAAGAATAAAACTTGTTCTTGTTTTTTCCAGTCATTAAACTGCCTCCCTTAAAACCCAGCTGCTTGCTAAAAGAAACACTAACATTATTACTGGAAGCAGGAAGTAAATTATTGAACTGATAATTAAGTGGTGTGATTGAAGGTTTCCTGAAACAACTGAAGCCACTAAAATTATTAAAGGCAAAACAAATAAAATAGTGTAAAATTCCATTGAAAGCAGTAACCTTGAAATGTTTTTCTGTCTTTTTGACTCTAACTCTGTTTCAAAGTCAGTTAAAGTTTTTTTAAGGCTTTTATGAAAGTCAAGTTTTTTTTCGTGAGCTGTTAGCAGTCTTGAAAAAAAGTGTTTTAAGTTAGGGCTGGGAGTTTTATTGCTTGCTTCAATTAAAACTTTTTTAATGCTTGAACCTCTCTCTATTTTGGTTAAAGCTTTGCCGGCTTCAAAACTAATTAACTTTAATTCTTTTAAATCTGATAAAATTCTTAGAATTGATTTCACTGAAAGTTTTTTTGCTGACAGTAAGTACAAGTGCATAATGCTTTCAGGAAACTCTTCTTCCATTTCAGTTTTCTTTAACTGGTAGACTCTTGAAGGATAATAGTAGATTGCAACAAAAAATATAATGCTTAAAGTTAAAGATGAAATCATTACAAGTGAAATGTTTAATAGACTGAAAGGCAGTTTTAACCAGAAAACAAACAAGGAACTTACAAGAGGAGTAATAATTAAAAAGAATAACAAACTCCAAAGCAGACAGCCTGCAACAAATTGTTTAGCGTTAATATTGTAATCCAGTTCTTTTAACAGTTTGTTTGTTGGCTCTAAGTACTTGTCAAATCCAGCAATTAAGGGTTCAAAAAACTTTAAAGCCATTGCAGTAAATTTTGGAGAAAACATTATAATTGCCTCATTAATTCTTCTTTGTTTTCAAAGTATTTTCTCATTATTTCAAACAAGTCCTTGTAATTGTTTAACTTGCTTTCAATCATCCAGTCAATTACTTTCATTCTGTCACTGAATTCTTTAAGGTTATTCTTTATTATGTTACTTTTTAAAGGATAAAATAATTCCCGGTTGTTTTTTGCATCAAACTCGAATACTTTTACTGCTTTCAAGTCTTTTTCTGGTTTATTTATTTCGTAAACTTTGTCAAAAACTATTACTTCAAAGCCTTTAATTTTTTTGGTTTCAGTGAAAATCAGTATAGTTTTTTCAAGCAAGTCGCTTGGAATTTTTTCTTTTAACATTTTTTCCTTTAAGTCATTCAGGTTTGAAGCATTAGTCCATGAAACAAGGTTTTGTCCTTGGGAAATTAATTCAAATGCTTCTCTGACAATTTCTTTATTCAGGTAATCCAACACTATAAACCCTGGTTTTTCCTGTGAACTTTTGTCTAAAATTAATTTAATTGGAATTTTCATTCCTTCTTCCTCTAACTCAATGCTTCTTGAAATCCAGTTAGGGTGAGCCAGCATTAACTCTGGTTTGGATTCAATTGAAATAATTTTTTTGTTTGTTGGCAGTAACATGGTAAAAGCGTTAAGCAATTCATCACATTTTCGGTTGTCTTTCTTAAACAATAACATGGAGTAATTGTTTTCAAAACCCAGCCACAAATAATCAGCTAATTGTTTTAACATTGAATGCTTGTTAAAGAAGTCCATTACTGTTAACGGCTGAAGTTTTTTCTTGCTTATAACAAAACTTGAACCCTTACTGCTTAACTTTCCTGTAGAGTAAATGATTTCAACTTTAGAGTTGTTTGGAAGAAATCCAATCAAGCAAGGTTCGCCTAAAGTTAATTCATTGCCAGTGGCTTCAGCTAGTCTTTCAACAAACAAAGTTAATTCTTTAATTGAATCAAAAGCAATGTTTGACTGCATGGAACCATATTTTTTGTGGTAAACAAAGACCGGCATGTTTACTCCAAGACAATTAATTTCCTCTATTTCTTTGTCTTTCATTAAAGCATTAATTTTTCCTAAACCCAGAAAGTCTCTTTTCAAATAATATTTTAAAATTAAAACGTCTTCTTTTTTTTCTCCAAAACCATAACCCGTAATAATGTCATCAATTTTGTCTTCCAGGTAAGATTCTTTTTTCTCTATTTCAGTTAAAGTTAATGATGTTTCGTCAAGTGATTCAAACAATAATTGATTTAACTTTTCCAGCTTTTCTTTCAAGTTAACTGTAATTGGCGGTTCAATTAACTGGTAAGCTAAATTTTTTTGTTTTGAATTCCAGGAAATTTTAGCGTAAACGCTTTCATTAATATTAACTGTCTCACTTACTTGACTGTAATCTTTTACCTGAAAATCTAAGGAAATGGTTTCAACTTTTTTTAACTCGCTTGATTTTAATCTGAAAGGCTGTTCGCCTTCCTTTAACAACAGGATTTTCGTCCAGGGAACTTTTTCTTTTGACTTAAACGTCTTGTGAACGTCTTCAGTTTTTTGAACGACTTTAATTAATTGTTTTTCAATTACTGGCGTAACAGGCTTTTTTTCAATTACCTGCGTAGCCGGCTTTAAGGTTTTCCATGACTTTGGTTTAAACTTTAAGTCTTCTCTGTCTTCTTCAATTATTTGAACTGGCTCTGTTCTCAAAAAACCTTCGTCTTTTATTACTTCAAGTGAAGGAACATTAATTTCTTCCACCATGCTTCTTGCTTCATCCAGTGAAAGTTTTTGTTTTTTTTCTTCCAGATTTTCTCTTGAAATTCTTATTTCTGTAACTAAGTCTTTTAAGTTTGATAAAATTTCTTGACTGTTATTTTTTGCTCTGGCTTCAGGAAACAATTGTTTTGATGAAATGCCTTTGGTTTGAATTGCAAGGCTTTCAAGCATTTTGTCTAAAGAAATTGTTGGTCTTCTAGGCAAAACTAGGTTAGTTGATTTTGCTTCATTTAATTGTTTTCTTTCAACTTCTCTTAACAATTCATTAAAATTAGTGATTTTCTTAACTTCTTTAACTTTTCTTCCTTTGTGAATGGCTTGTTTTTTTTTTGTTTTCTTTTTTTTTGACTTTTTTTTAACTTCTTTAACTATTTCAATTAAGGCAGTGGCTTTCACTGGTTTTCTGATGACTTTTACTTCCTTGAACTCGTTGAATTCAGTTGGCAGGGCAGGCAAAGTTTTTTCTTCTGGTTTCCTTTGCATTAAAAGCTTTCTTTCCATTCTTTTAACTTCAATTTTTTGCCTGACTTTTTCTTTCACTCGTTCCGGAACCATTGAATGCAGGCTTGAGAGTCTGGTTTTAAGGCTTTCAAAGTCAACTTTTCTTGGTTTAAGTTTAACTTCAGGTTTTTCTTTTTTTCCACCTAACCCGACTAAGCGGTCTTTAACTTTGCTTAAATTATCTTCCCCAACCATTCAAAAAACCACTTTAAACCACTCTATTAAAGTAATAACTATTATATTTAAATTATGCTTAAAGAAAAGAAAAATAACAAGACTAAAATACTGGATAATAAGAAAACTTGAAAGGGTTGTAAGGGCGTAACCCATAAAGAGTTCTTGATTTTGCCTTGACTTACAAGTTTTTTAAGTCTTTTTATTTCGCTTGCTGGTTCAATTAATGGAGTCAAAAAAGGTTTCCTTAATTCCTTGCCTTTAATAATTGAAATTTCTTCTAAAGGGCTGGTGAAATAATCTTTAATGTCAGTTATTTTCATTTTTTTTGCTGTAAGAAAAAGAAAGACTTTTTTCATTCCAGTCAAGTTAGTTTTCTTGTTTTCAGATAAGTTTCTGAACAAGTAATATAATGGTAAAATCAAGCTAATGCTTAAAGCAACAAACAAAGTAATTAACGCAGTATACCATGGGTTAAAGGCAATCAAGCCAATCAAGAAAACTGCTTTCAAGTCTGCTTCGCCTAAATACAAGGCATTGCTTGCTTTACCTAAAACAAATAACATTAAAACAACTAATCCAGTGAAAGTAACTGAAAGAAAAAAGTTTTCTATGCTTGAACCATAAAATTTAAAAACAAAAAATAATTGAATTAATGCAATAAACCCAAAAAATAACCATAGTTTGTCTGGAACACTTCGGTTCTTTAAGTCCTGGAGGGAAGCTATAACCAGCATTACAGTAACTAATAAAAAACTAACCGTCATAATCATAGTAGTTTATTAAAGTTTTTTACATTTATATTCATTGTGGTGCAATTAAAAATGAAGTTAAATTCTATTGCCTTTATTCCTGACGGTAACAGACGTTACTTTAAGAGTAAGGGAATTATGAGTGTTGTTAACGGTTATTCTTTTGGAACCAAGAAAGCTTGGGAAGTTTTAGACTGGTTAACTGATTACCCTAAAATAAAGTTTGGAACTTTTTATGCTTTAAGTTTTGAAAACTTTCAGAGAAGAAGACTTGAAGTTCCAGTTCTTTTAAACATTTTTTCAAGAGAACTAAATAAAGTAAAACACAATCCTTTTTTTGAAGAAAACGGTATTAAATTAAATTTTATTGGAAGACTTGAATTACTGCCAAAAAGTTTAAGACGCTTAATGAATGAAACCACTAAAATTACTTCACAGTATAAAACCAAGAAAACAGTTAATTTAGCTGTCGCTTACGGCGGCCAAAGCGAAATAATTGATGCAACAAAAAAGTTTGCTTTAGACTTCCAAAAAGGTAACACTTCATTAAAAGACTTGAATGAGAAATCTTTTGCTAACTACCTTTACTCTGATTTTAGTCCGCCTGACTTAATGATTAGAACTAGTGGAGTGAAAAGGTTAAGTGGTTTCTTACAGTACCAGTCAGCTTACAGTGAACTATGTTTTGTTGACAAGTTTTGGCCAGAGTTTTCAAGACAAGACCTTGATAAAGCCATTAATGACTTTAATTCAAGAGAAAGACGCTTTGGAAAATAATTTAAAGTGTTTTTACTTTAATTCTTCTTATTATTTCACAGCCCGGTAGTATAGTGGCCAAGTATGCGAGGCTCTGGACCTTGTGACGAGAGTTCGAATCTCTCCTGGGCTATTAAACCAAACATTTTTATTTTCTAAAAACCCTTATATTGATAGTGGTTAGTTTGGGAGACGAATGGAATTTAGTTAAAAATTATCCAGGGCAATGGGTTGCCATAGCAGGAAATAAACTTTTGGCTCACGGAACAAATGCAAAAAAAGTGTATAACTTAGCTTTAAAGCGTCACTCTTCTCCAAGAATCTTTCAAGTACCAGACGCTGAAGACGAGTTGTACATTCTATGAAACTAGTTTTTGAATATAAGAAATTTCATGATAGAAATCTTCCAATTATTCCTATTAAACTTCAAGGCCCTCAAAAGTTTGTTGAAACAAATGCGTTAGTTGACTCTGGTTCAACAATTTCAGTTTTTTCTCATGAAGTAGCTGAATTAGCTGGAATTGATTACAAAAAACACAAAGTTGTTTATCCTTTAGGTGCAAGTGGTAGGATAAAAGCACATTTAGTTGAATTAAATGTTGGAGTCGGAATTCACAAAATAAAATGTAAAGCACTTTTCTCTGATAACCTTAAAGCCAAATTTAATTTGCTTGGAATGCAAGGCTTTTTTGATTACTTTAAAGTATGTTTTGACAACAAAAACAGGTTGTTGTCGTTAGAAACTCATTAAATTCTTTTCCATTCTTTTTCTTTCATGACAAAATTCAAACTTGTTTCTTTTGACATGGATGGAACTTTAATTTTTAAGAAAAGTTCGTACCTTTATTTTGCCAGAAGTCACGGCAGTTATAAAAAACACTTAGAAATAGAGAAGGATTTTGCAGGAGGAAAGATTACTTTAAACCAAGCTTACAGGAGAGCAGTAAAACTTTTTACTGGTGTAAGTAAAAGCGAGTTCTTAAAGTTTTATAATTCAATGCCTAAAATGCATTACATTAAGTTTGTTGTAAGAAAATTAAAAGAAAAAGGTTTAAAGGTTTTAATTGTTTCAACGGGTCCAAAGTTTATTGCTGAATTTTTTCAAAAAGAATTTGGTTTTCATAAAGTTGTTGGTTCAGAACATGATTTCACTGGAAACGTTTTTAATGGCAAAGTAAGAATTTTTCACGAGAAAGACAAAGTAAAGTTCCTGAAAGCTTATTGTAAGAAAAACCAAATCAAGTTAAGTGAATGCATTGCTGTTGGTGACAGCATTTCTGACGTGCCAGTTTTCAAAGAAGTAGGTTTTTCTATTGCTTTAAACGCTGACAAAAACTTAGAGCAAGCGAGCGTTCACTTGAAAACAAGAGACTTAAGAAAAATCTTGAAGTATGTTAAATGAGAATTTGTTCTTTAACTTTTTCTAATTCTTGTTTTGACATTTTCTTGAAAACCTTGTCAAAGTGAACGTGTACTTTCACCCAAAATTCATCCAAGTTTTTTCTTGGAATAACATGAAAATGAATGTGATTTACTTTTCTCCAGTTCTCTTTTTGAAATGGCAAAAAGTTTTGTATTAATGTGCATCCTTCAACTTCCAGTTTTTCTAACAACATTTTTTTTGTTTCAACTATTTCATCCATTATTTCGTGTAATAATTCTTTTGGCATTTCTCGAATGTCTTCAAAGTGTTTTTTTGGAATTACTAGTGCATGGCCTTCTATCAAACAAGGGTTGCTTAGAAAAGTTAAAGTGTTTTCACTTTCTCTTATAACTGGTTGAATTCTTTTTTCTACAATTTCACAAAAACGACAAACCATTTATTTCACCTACGTAAACTTTAATGCTGTTGGCAGTAAACTCCATAACCTTGGCTTGAACAATAATTTTTTCAAGTAAGTTGTCGGGTAATCCATGTCTCCTTCTTTGCTTAAGAATTCTTCTATTCCCGCGTTTTTTGCTTTAGTGAAAAAGTTGTCTATTTCTTCTTCTTTCAAGTTCTTTAAAAATGAGTGAATCTTGAAGTGAATTTTTAATTCTTTTGTTAATTGTTTTGAGTTCTTTTGAAAGTCATTTAATTTTCCTTTGCCTTTCAAGTTTTTTGCAATCGTGTCAGCTGCAATCATTCCAGCCGTACAACCAGTAATTATTCCTCCACCAGTTGTAGCTTTAGTGTTAAAAGCTGAATCACCTAACAACAAACAATTATCTTTTACTGCACTGTTTAATGGTTCTCTTAAAGGAATTAAAGCATTAAAACTTGAAAGGGTTTTGCCTTTTAACCCTAACTTGTTTGCAAACCACTCAAACCTTTTAATAGGGTTTACTCCTAACTTGCAGCCTAAACCAATTCTTGCAATTTCCGTACTTTCAGGAATAACCCATGCAAAAAAGTTTGGTGCAAAACTACCGTAATGCATTTCAACAAACTTTGAATCAAAGTTTCCTTCCACTCTGGCCTGAAATCCTTGAACAAAATCGTTTTGAGTTGTAGTTAAACCCATTAACTTTCTTGTTTTAGATGTTGGGCCATCACAGCCAATTAAGACTTCAGTTTTAAGCATTTCTCCTCGATTGTTGTGGGTTAAGAAAACAGTGTTTCCGCGTTTGTCAAACAACTTCCTGCCTAACCTAAAGTCTACTCCAATTTCTTTTGCCTGTTCGTATAATTGTAAGTCTAGTTTTTTTCTGTTTACAACAAATGCAACACTTGAACTTTTTTCGACTTTAATTAGAGTGTTGTCTGGAGAAAAGATTTTAGCGCCTTTAACTTCATTTACAAGGCAGTCTTTAACATTTAAACCAATTGACTTACAGCCACTTTTACTTAATAGTCCAGCACACCTTTCAGGCACACCAATTTTTTCATGTTCTTCTACAACTGTAACGTTTACTCCTTTTTCTTTCAATTTAATGGCAGTAAACAATCCTACAACGCTTCCACCAATAATTGTAACTTGAGGCATGTTAAAAGAATGAGTTAAACTATTTTAAATTACTTCCCTTCTGCTTTACAAACGTTTTTAATTGCTTTTGCTTTCTAAATAATAAAGAATTAATAGAGTTAATGATTTTGGGTTTTTGTTTTGAAAGACAAACTAGCAAATTTTTGGAAGAATTTAGACAAAAAACAGTTGTTTTTTCTAGTCATGATTTTCTTGCTTGCTTTTGGTATTAGAGGCCATTTAATGAAGTATGACTTGTTTTTTGGTTTTGATTCTTATTATCACGCTCGAATGTTGGGTTACGTTTTACAGGATGGCTGGGTGCCTGAAATGGATCCTTTAGCTTACTTTCAGCATGGCGGAACTCCTACTCCAAAAGATGCTCCAGTTTTCTGGTTTATTAGTGCAGTATTATACAAGATTATAACTTTGGGTGCCGCTTACAATAAAGAACTCCTGATAATGGTTATCAAGATTCTTCCAGCATTGTATGGTGCTTTGATTTCTGTTGCCATGTTTTTTCTTGGAAAAGCAATGTATAACAAGAAAGCTGGTTACGCGATGGCTGTTGTGGCCGCTACAGTGCCGGCATTTGTTTACAGAACTATGGCAGGATTTTTTGAAGAGGACTCAATGGGTTTTCTTTGGCTTGTTCTAGGACTAGTTTTTCTTGTTAAAACTTTAAAGGAACCAAAGTTTGACAAAAACTCTGTCAAGAATGCTGTTATTTCAGCAGTATTTTTTGGTTTAATGGCTTGGAGTTGGGCAATGTTTATTGTTATCCCGTTAATTTTGATTGGTTACATTATTTTTACTTTAATTATAATGTGGTTTAGAGGAGTCAATAGAAAGAAAATCCTGAACTTTATTGCATTGTTTTTAATTATTTTCTTGTTGTTTGGAGGAATTGCAACAATTAAAGATCAAGGGAAGTGGGCTAAAACAACTTTTGGTTATATTGAAGATTATATTCCTGTTGGCAGTGAAAACCTTACAAGAATTGGAACTGGGGGCAAGGGAACTGACCCGAGTATTCTAGCGCAGACTGTTGGAGAAGAAAACACTGGAAAACAATTCTTTGGAATTAAGTACAATATTTTAATTGTTTTACCAATTCTGGCCTTAATTTTAATTCCGTTGATAATTATTTTTAAGAAAAAAGATTTTGTTAGTTTGACTTTGTTTTTTTGGATTGCTTTAACTTTTTTCATGGCTTGGAATAAATTAAAGTTTACTTACACTTTTGGTTTACCTATTGCTGCTGCAGCAGGAGTAGTTTGTTATGCTATTTTTGAGGCAACAAAAAACCGTTCTGGTTTTGAAAAGAAAACGATTGCATTACTTTTTGGTTTCATTATTTTAACTGGAATTGGTGCTTCAACTTTGTTTGTCTCTCAAAAAGTGCCAAGCATTGAAACTGCACCTGGTTGGAAAGGCAGTCTTGAATGGATTAGAGTTAATACTCCTGAAGATGCTAGTTTTTTGAATTGGTGGGATGAAGGCCACTGGATTACTTTCCTGGCTGAAAGAAAAGTAATGGAAGACAATCAAAACAATGATTTTACTGCAGACCAAGATACAGCGAAATTCATTTTATCTGAATCAGAAGCTGAAGCTTACGGCATAATAGAAAAGTATGGTGCAACTTACGTTATTTTAAGCGAGGACTTGTTGTCAAAAGAGCATTCGCTTGCTTATTATGCTTATAATACTATGAATAACAGTGACCCAAGAATTGTTAAGTTGTTTATGGTTAATGAGGATAATTCTGTCGGGCCTGGAGCAGTAGTGTTTTATTGTTCTAGAAAAACTGACGAGCTTTCAATGAAGACAACTTTTACTTGTGGTCCGAATACTTTGGATGAAGCGCAAATGAATTTTATTCCAACTATTTGGGCTGCACAGCCAAACCAACTGCAAGGCAACCAGTATCCAATTTTTATTTACAGGGAAGAAGATAATGGTAAACTTTACTTGTTTAATCTTGCCGTAAACAATTCGTTCCTTGTAAGGCTTTGGATGAATGACCCAAGCATTGAACACTTTGAAGAAGTTTACGCTGAAGGCCAAGTAAAAGTGTTTAAGGTGGTTTAACTTTGATTGAATTAATTGCTTTTATCTTAATTTTTTTAGCTGGTTTTCTTGTAACTTTTCTTGTAACTCCGAAATTAATTAAACGATTTCATGCAAAAAACTTGAATGGCAAGGACATGAACAAGTTTGAAAAGCCGTTGGTTGCAGAGCTTGGAGGAATTCCAGTAATTTTTGGTTTTGCTTTTGCTATAATGATTGCAATTGGTTTTTTTACTTACACTCCATTCAATAACATTGAATTAGTTGTCTTGCTTGCCGGCTTTACTACAATGCTTTTAATTGGCTTTATTGGAGTTGTTGATGACTTGATTGGCTGGAAGAAAGGCATAAGACAATGGCAGCACGCGTTATTTCCTGTTTTTGCGGCTTTGCCTTTAATGGCTTTAAATGTTGGATCAAAGATAATGGTTTTTCCTTTTATTGGTGAAGTAAATTTTGGTATTGTTTATTCATTGATTTTAATTCCTTTTGGTGTTAGTGCGGCGGCAAACGCTTTCAATTTGCTTGCCGGATTTAATGGTTTAGAAATTGGAATGGGAGTTATAACGTCTGTCACTTTACTAGTTATTGCTTTACTTTTAGGAAGAATTGAAGTTGTTATTTTGTTGGCTGCGTGGCTTGGAGCTTTAATTGGAATCTTTTACTTTAACTGGTTTCCAACCAAAATTTTTGTTGGTGATGCTGTAACTTTAATGAATGGAGCCATGCTTGCAAGCGCGGCAATAATTGGAAACATGGAAAAAGTCGGCATAGCATTAATTGCCTTGTTGTTTATTGAATTAATTTTTAAAGCAAGACACAAGTTCCAGTCAGAGTGCTTTGGAATCCCGCAAAAAGACGGAACATTACGACCAAGACCTGAAGGTGGAAGCTTTACTCACTGGGTAATGCGTCGCGGGAATTTCACTGAAAAACAAGTCGTGTTAATCATTCTTTCAATCCACGCAGTAATTTCTTTTGCTGTAGGTTTTAGTTTCTTGATGGGCTGGTTTTAAAGTTTTTTCCTTTCCTTAAACTTCTAGTGATATAATTGAAGGATTCAAAAAACTTGAAAGTGTGTCTGACTTGTTCTGCCGGCGGGCATTTAACTGAAATGCTGCAGTTAAAAGACTTTTACAAGAAACACGATTACTTTTTTATTACGTTTAAAAGAAAAGACTCTGAAACCTTGCTAGACAAAAAATACTTTGTTGTTTGTCCGAGAAGAAATCCTTTGAAATTACTTGTTTCTTTTTTCCAGTCACTAAAAATTTTGTTGAAAGAAAAACCTGACTTGATTGTTTCAACTGGAGCAGACGTTACTGTTCCGGTTTGTTTTATTGGAAAGTTAATGGGCAGGAAAATTGTTTTTATTGAAAGTTTTTGTCGCCCGCTCAAACCAGGAATTTCCGGCAAACTAGTTCACCCTATTGCTGACTTGTTTATTGTGCAATGGAAGGAAATGTTAAAGTTTTATCCTAAAGCTGTTTACGGGGAGTGGATTTTTTGATTTTTGTTGCTGTCGGCACTCACCCGC
>JBDRCV010000057.1:0-3233 GCA_043821385.1 archaeon
TTCCTTCAGATAAAATTGCAGAACAAACTTATGCAGTTAAAGTAAACGTGGTAGACGAAGAAAGCGGTGATGACATGGATGCTTCATCAAACTTGTACGTTAATACTTCAAACTTGCCTCCAGTTGCAGTTTTAGCAAGCATTCCAGAAGAAGAAGCTTTACTTGGGAATACAGTTGACTTTAGTGCATATGGTTCGGATGACCCAGAAGACGGGTATTTTCTAACATATGATTGGACTTTAAGTGTTGGAGACGTAAGTTATGAAATGAATAAATGTGACGGAATAGAAAATCCAGGAGAAGTTTACCGTGAGTGTTATGTGAAATTTGAAGAAGGAGGCAAGGGAGCAGGAACTTATTTAATGAAAGTAAAAGTAACTGATTTAGGAGGATTAAGTGACACTGCAGAAGATTACATTACAATTAATAAATCAGAAAACAATACTCCTGAAGTTGACATAATTAATGAAACTAATGAAATTGATAACGATGAATACTGGGGTTTTTTGGTTGACAGAGAAATAACTTTAAGTGCTCAAGCCAAAGACTCTGAGAATGAAATTGAAAGTTATACTTGGTTTATTGACAATCAACCAGTCACTTTTTGTAACACTCCAATCCCCCCACAAACTATTGGTAACTGGGTTGAAATTCCACCATGCAAAGTTCAATTTAATGATTTTGAAGAAAAAACTTATAACATTAAAGTTAGGGTTACAACTGAAGACGAGTTAATTGGAGAAGACGCTGGAAGCGTTGAAATTGTTTCCTGTATAACTGACTTAGAACAACAAGTTCCAAGTGAAGTTCCTGAAAGTGGAAGGCATTTAGATATAGATTACTTAAATGAAAACGGAAACAATATAACTGTAATGGTAAGCAAAGACGACTTAGTTTATGAAGCAATATTGCATGATGAAACTGGAACAGAAAATGATAACATTACTTACAGTAAAGAAGTTTTTAATTCAAGTGACAGTTACTTTAATGACAGTGAAAGAAAAGGAAATAATACTTTGATTGCTGATGCATTTAATGAAGATATGGAAATGGGATTAGACAGATTAATTGAAGTTGATGATTCAGGAAACCTTGTTAAAATTTTTACTGTAAGTAACATGACTGAACCAATGAGTATTCAGTTAATGAGTAGTCCAATGAATGGTTACATGCTTGTAAGTGAAATGAGTGGAAACCAAGTAAGAGAAATTAACATGTCTACTGAAGCAGTTGAATGGAAGTGGGGTTTTGGTAATACTAAATTCTTTGACGCTAAAAGAGTTGGAGACATGCAGAATGGTTCAACTTTGGTTGCTTTAATAGGACAACATGCAGTACATGAAATAAACCATTTAACAGGAGACTCAGTTTGGAGTTATGATTTTCCTGCCTGCAGGGAAAATATTAGAGTTGAAAGGTTAACTGAAAGTCCAAGACTTGACATTGTTGGAGCCACAAAAAATAAGGGTGTTTTAAGTGAATTGCATTTGGTTAATGATGTTGGAGTAGAAGAATGGTTTTACACTAGTGATAACCATCCAGAATTCAAGCGTTTTGCAGACTTTGACATTCTGCCAGATAAAAGATTACTTGTTTTAGGACAAGGAGACTGGGAAAATGATTCAGAACCGGCAGACATTAAAATCTTAAACTGTGGTTTTGAATAATTAACTAATCCTTGGTTTTGGCAAGCGTTGTTTTAAAGCAAACTTTCTTGCCAGAGTTAAAGCTTTACTTGAATCAATTAAAGCTTTTGATTTAGTTGTTTGGATTGCTTTCTCTCCTTGATTTCTGGCAAACTCTTTAAAGTTAAACAAAATTAGTTCTTGTAAGAGGGAAAGATTTGAAGCTAAAGGAAAACTGTAATAATTAGTGAAAGGGTTAGTTAAAAGGTAATGCAAGGAAGCTAAAAGTGACTGAATAACATTAATATAGTTACTGTTAAAAGAATTCCTTAAATCGTTTTCTAGAAAGAAGTCATAGTTTAAGCCTTGAGTTGAAAGTAATAGTTTTTCTCTTTCACTTAAAACGTTTTCAAGAAACTGTTTAAAAGAAATTAATTCCCTTAATTCTTTTGAAAGAAAAGACTCTCTTTCAAGACAATGCCAGGAAAACATTTCTGGTTCAACTAAATCAATTAATCCTTCTTCTTCAAGTCTTAAAGCATCATTAAACAAAATGCTTTGACTAGAGTTAGAGTTGAATGGCCCGACTGGAACAGAGTTAACTTGCCAGTTGTTTTTAACTTGCAGTCTCTCTATCTTGCAATTATTAGAGTAATGGTAGTCTTGAGAAAAAGAATTTGAAAAAGATTCAAAAAAACTTGAAGGCATTGAAAACTTTACTTTTAATTTAGTTGAAGGCAAAACATTTACTGCTTTAAAATTTAAAGGCTTACAACAGTCACAGTTAATGGTTTCAAAACCCAGGTTAAAGTAATTAAAGGTTAAGAGTTCAGTCCAAACACTTGAAAAGTCAACTGACTGGTTAAAGTCAGAGAAAAAGGTTTTTGGCGGATTAACCACAAACCTCTTCCTCTTCTCCTGCGTTTGTGAGGGCAAAGGCTGAGAGCTTTTAAAGAAAGTTTTTTCAAGAAACTTTTCTGAAACAATTAACGGGCTTTCTAATAGTTCAGTTGTTTGACTTAAAGGAATTATTAAAAGATTGCTTAAAACAAGTTTTTTTAAGAAAGCCATATCAACTTCTCTCTCATTAAAAACACTTTTAAAGTCAAGTAAAGGAAAATTAAAATCATCTAATTTAACTGCAGTATTTTTAACTACTGCAAAAGAATCAAAAAAACTCCATTTTTTGTTGATTAAAAACTGTCTTTCAGGCGAAAGAATTAAAGGATTAAAGTTAAAGCTTTTTCTCACAAGCTTAGCAAACTTTTGAAGTAACTGAAAGTCTAAGGCTTTAACTTCAAGCGAGTTTTTTAAAGTAGTTTCAATAATTATTTTTTCAGAGCCAAAAAGCTTTACTAAGTCACTTAAAGCATTGTCTTTGTTGAATTCTTTGGGAAGAAAAAAGCTTGGAAAAAACTTGAAAGACTGAACAAACTTTTCATGACTGTTATAAAACTCTAAGACTACCTGTTTCTTTTGATTCAGGTAACTAACTTTACACAAAAACAAAGGCTTCATAAAGGAAACCTTGATTTCGAGTATTTAAAGGCTTGGAGAGAGAGTGCGCTGCCGGTAATGCTTTTCTTCGGTTACCGGCTGCCGGTAATG
>JBDRCV010000058.1:0-16675 GCA_043821385.1 archaeon
AAAAGAAATAACTAGTTTACAAAAACTACAAAAAAATGAATTAAAAGAATTACAAGAATTCTGTAAAGCTTACGCAGTAAGAAAAACTTTAAAAGCAAACAAGTTAATGGTTGACTACAGTGAAGTTAGCGTGCCGGGAATGAAAAGGTTAAAGAAGCTGAAAAAGTGATTAATTTTCTAGACTCACAGGTTTTAAATTTTTTTCAAAGTTTAATTACTCCAACAGGAATAAGTTTTTTTCAAATAATCACTCTTTTAGGAAACCCAATTTTCTGGTTTATTATTAGTGCATGGATTTACTGGCAAGGCAGAGAAAAAGAAAGCTTTTTTTTAATGAACACAATAATTTACAGCATGTTTGTTGTAGGCGTAATAAAACCAGTTATTGGAAGAATAAGGCCTGAAAACATTATTGCAACAGACATTGCAAGCAAATACTCTTTTCCTTCCGGTCATGCAACACTGATAACAAGCATTGTAAGTTATTGTTGGCTTAAAGCAAAAAATTACTGGAAAATCATCGGGTTTCTAGCAATAATCTTTGTTGGAATTTCAAGATTGTACTTACAAGCACACTTTCTAACAGACATTTTAAGTGGAATAGTCTTAGGAGTAATCATTGGAATTATAGCGTTAAAGATTAGAAAACGTTTTTGGAAACACGAGTTTAAATTAAGTTTAATTAAAGAAGAAGCATTACTTATCTTAGTTTTAATTATTGGTTTAGCTTTAGTTTATTATTTTGAATCAATTATTGCTTTTAGTGCAATTCTAGGTTACTACGTTGGGTTCTTTTCTTTAAGAGAAATAAGAAAAAGAAAAGAAAGCAAGGAAAGCATTTTCTCTTTAAAGTTTTTACCAAAACAAATAATTGGATTCATTGTTTTAGGATTAATATTTATTCCAACTTTGTTTTATAATGCTTTAGACTTACAATTACTATTATACTTTACTGCCGGCTTATGGGTTACATTCTTGTACCCTTTACTGGCAGAAAAGGCTTTAAAAAACTAAAGGTTAAAAGAAATAATAAGGTTAAACCCTCCTTAGCTTAGTAGCCAAAGCGCCTGGCTGTAGTTTGATTGATTTATCCTTTGAAATAAAGCGGTAACCAGGAGATCCCCAGTGCAAGTCTGGGAGGAGGGACCTTACTCTCATTCTCAAAAGTCCCGACGAACCAGACACCATTAAATAAAACTTCCAACTTATTCTTTAAAGTGAGAAAATGAAGAAAAAAAGGTTTAGACGACACCTAGAAAATTTACTGGCTCTAAATCCTGTTCAACCGGCAGAAAGAGGGTTTTCTGAAAGAGAAAAAGCTCACCGAGAATTCTTAAAAAATCTAGCGCCTGCAGAAAGAATAGTATACATTAATAAGAGAAAAGCATTTGCAAAAAGACGGAAAAAACTAATGATAGGAATTGAAAATGGAGTAAAAGAAGCCATGCAAAAACACCCTAACTTTAAAGGAGTGCTGATTTTCGGAAGCTTTACAAAAGCAGCAAAAATTCAAAACTACAAAGACATAGACTTATTCTTAATAAAAGAAAGAACTCCAAAACCAGAAGACAAGGACTGGCCTACTGCATTATCGAGAGAAATCGAAGAAAATGAACAAATTAGAAGCATAATAAAAAAACATTCTCCAAGTGCACCAAAAAAAGGATACCCTCATTTTCCATATGAGACAATAAGCCTTACAGAATCAATCCTAAATCAAATAACAAAAATCAATTATGGCACATTTTCCTTCATTGAAGTTGAACTATGGAATTTTGTTGGTGATCTTAAAACAAAACAAAAAATAATGCAAGAGCTAAAACAATGAGCTCTAAACTTCAAACCAAAAACCCTTCAAGCAAATCCAGGAGGAGGGACTGCACCGACTTTAATAACCTGAATTAAGCGGCGTGTAATTCTTTGATGTGAGAAATTTTTAACCCCAAAGTTTTCCTTGTGTTTTCTTTTCCAGCTAACTCAATTAGTTCAATGTCTTCAGAGTAAAGACTGCCTTTCAAGAACTTTTTTTCTTTGATTGCGAAAAGTTCTTCAACCATTATTGCGTCCTCTGAATCAGTTTTAAACAGTTTACTGGAAAAAGAATTCTTTTTCCTGCCCAAATCAAGAAACTTAATTTTTTCACCATCAATCAATTTTCTTACAAACAAGGAATTCTGAACGATTAAATGAAAAAACTCTTTTGACTTTCTTAAGACAAGCAAACAAGATTCAATTACTTGTTCAAATTGATTTTCATCTACAACGTTAACAAACAGTTTTAACTTTTCTTTATTTTTAACAGACTTGCTTTTAGAGTACTTTAATAGTAATTCCCTTGAATACTTGTCTGATAACAAGTTTTCAATCGCTAAAGCAAACAATACAACGTAATCACGAGAACGCTTGTTTATCACTGGCCTCAAAGAATTAAACGGCAAGTTATTCAAAAACAACTCTATTTTTGGAAGCCAAACCTTATTTCTTTGAAGAACGAAAGTTAGATAACAGTTGTTATCTAAAGCAATAAAAGACATCATTCAAATTCTTCCTTAACCTGACTCACTAGTTGAGCATGAGCCTTACTCAAATCCAAAGAATACAAGTTAACCTTATTGAAAATATCTTCCTTAAAAACAAGGTTTTTCTTCTGCAAGAGATGCAATAAAGAAAAAAAGGTCAGCAAACGCAAACTATAATCCTCAATTTTAGGCTTAAAATCCATAAAAAAAACTGAAAGCCTTGAAAAAAAATCATCTGACTTTTTGGAAGGAACAGAAAGAACAACAGCCAATAACTCTGCAAGTTCCCTAATTTTTGACAAGTAAACTTTTGAAAACAAGTACTTTTGTAAAGAAATCTTTTCCTTTAACCTTTCCTTAAACAACTCTTTTTCAACTTTAGAAAAATGTTTTTCCAGAGAACTAACACTAGAAATAAAATCAAAAACCTTTACAAAATTTTCAACTGGAATCAAAGACTGATGAGAAACAACCCTAAATTTTGGCAACAAGTTATCAAAAAAAAGCGGTAAGTCAGAAAAATCTTTTCTTAAATGGTTTTCAAGCTCGATTTTTAAAGTAACATTCTCCTTGGCAATCAAAATAACCTGCCTAGAAATAACTTTCTGCACACTAGGTTCAACAAAAGACTTTCCCGGCCTCAAAACATCCTGCAAAGCAACAGTACTAACCACAAAAAACACTACAATAAAACAATACAAAAATAATTAAATACCCAAACCATCTTATACATAATGTAGTATTAGAAGAAATGCAAAAACCCAAAAACCCCCCCAGAAAACTACCCAGAAAACCCTTCAAAAGTTTGGAGAAGATTCAGAGAAATTCAGAGAAAGTTACCTACAAAGCTACCAGCCCCCTACCAGAAAACCGCAAACAAAAACAAGACCAACAGAAAATCCAGACAATCAGATAATTAAACCAAACAATTTTATCTACAGAAAACCATAATCAGTTAGGTGAAGGAAATGCAAAGAACTTTTTCTGCAGTAATAACTAAAGGCGAAATAGCGTTTGTAGCTTATTGTCCTGAACTAGGGGTTACAAGCCAAGGCAAAACAAAAAAAACTGCTTTAAAAAACTTAAATGAAGCAATTGAACTCTATTTAGATGACAAAGAAGTAAAAGAAAGCGTTGTAAAAGAAACAATTAAGTCTTGTGAAAAACACTTCAAAAAACACGGGTTTAGAAGTATGAGTTTAGAAGAACTAAATAAATTGTGTAACAATAAATGAACTCTAAAATAAAAACCAACAACCCTTCAAGCAAACCCCAACAGAGGGGCATTAACTTTAAATAGTAGTTAAACCTATTTTTGAAACATGAAGAAACTATTGTTAACTGGAATTCTGTTGGTTTTGCTTTTTGTTACAGTTAACGCAGTTACAGGCTTTGATGTTATTAGTCCAGAACATTATGAAGAAATAATGGATGAAACAATTCATGAAGTTGAAGTTCAAGCAGACGAAGGATACTCATTTGACAGCATCATATTAAAAAGAAGGTGTGCAGTTTGGAACCCTTACATTGAAGTGGTGTCAGAAACATTTGATGAACCCACAAGCAATTACACTTATGATTTGGACATGACTCCTTTTGAGCCTGGAAGATGCTATATATCGATTTCACCAGTAGTTATTACTCCTGAAGGAGAGCTAAGCCCCCAACAATTCTCTCGAGCAATTACAGTAATTCCTTACGAAGAACCAGAAGAAGATGTAGCAGTTCAAGTTTTAAGAGAGTTTCCAGACGAAGTAAGCCCTGGTGGACTTCACTGGTTTAATTTAAACGTTTTCCCTAACTCAGAGTTTACTGGAATAGTTTTAAGAGAAACATTGCCTGACGGAATTGAAATTGATTTAGATGCATTGGAAAGTGACGAAATAGACGCTACAGCAGAATCAACTTACGATGAAGAAACAAGGCTTTTAAGGTTTGTTTTGTTTAACACTGACCAAATCCCTGGCGGAAGCATTACTGTCTGGTATACTGTTGACGCTGACATAGAACTCGAAAGTACTTTAGAGTTTTCAGGCGAATGGGAAGTTTTAGGAGAAACTGGTCCAATTGAAGGAACACAAGAACTAGAAATAAGTGGCATGGTAATGCCTGAATGCCCTTTAACTGACACTCAATTACTTGAATACATTGACCAATGGGCTAACAACGAGTTAAGCACTAATGAAGCTTTAAATGACATGTTAATCCTTCAAATATTAGAGGTGTGGAAGAATTGTTAAACAAGAAATTAATTGTTTTAAGTTTACTAGTAATATTTCTAGCACAACTTAGTTTTGCTGAAATAACAGTTGAAAGAACAATAAATGACACAGTTCTAGCTGGCGAAGACATTGAAATTACTTTAAACGTTACAATTACAGACGAAGAACTAAGCTCTATAATAGTAACAGAAGACCTTCCTAACGGTTGGGTTTTAGTTGACTCGAGTCCAACAGCATCACCTTTTGAAGAAAAGAACAAATGGTTGTTATATGGCAGTACAATAGCTGATGGCAGTGTTGAAATAACTTATAGTTTAACTGCCCCAGAAAACTTTACTGACTCACAAATAGTTACTGGAACTTGGATTACAATAAAAGAAGCAGGATTAATTGAAGGAGACGGACTAATAGTTGCAGCAGAACCAGAAGAACCAGTAGTTACTCCACCACAAACAAACATGCCAGACGACTCAAAAGACACAACTGATTACACAATGTACGGAATAATAGCAGTAATAATAATTGTAATAATAGCAGTAGTTGGATTCATGTTAAAGAAAAAGAAAAAATAAAATTTTAACTTTCTTTCCAAATACTAATTATTTCTTGTAAAATTGAATCATTTTCTTCTGCAGTAGTAGCTAACTCTAAATTACTCCATAACTCAATAAAATTAAGTAACTCTGAGTCAGTTACTCCGTCAAGAGCATCAGCAGGCAAACCAGTTAAATCTTCTTCTGTAATGCAAGCACCATTCAAACAATTATCACAAGAAAAAAACCTGTAATCATAGTTAGTTACACCAACAACAAAATCTTCAAGACAATAATATTCATTTAAACCGCTTTCAACACAAACGTCAACAACACCTCCAGAAACTAACGTTCCAGTAGGAGTTCTGTAAGCATACTCTAAAACAGTTCTATTTTCAGTGTTCAAGTCATCAGAGTCAATGCAATAAACACTTAAACCGTCAGCCAAAAAAGTACAAGAATCATTAACACAATAATAGTTTTCACTGCATTCACTGTCAAAGTTAACTGAATAATCACAAGAATCTCCTTCACCACCAGTATCACCTTCAACTACAACATTAATGTCGCTTGTAGTTAAAGTTGATTGAACGTTTCCACTAACATCAATAGCTCGAGAACTCAAAAAATAATTTCCATCAAAAAAATTAGAGAAAGCAAAAACATAAGACCAAGAAGTAGTACCAGAAGCAACCAACCAAGAGTCAGTTACACTCCACGCACTGCCACTCCAATAATAATCATCTGAAACACGTTTAATTTTAACTTCAACTGCTTGCACTCCAGTTTCACTATCTGTAGCAGTACCAGTAATACTGCCAGAATAATCATCACTAGTAATAGTACCAGTTAAGTTAATGGTTGAAGTTGGTTCAGTGCCATCAACACAAGCACCAGAAAGACAACCATCAGAACAAGAAATATCAGTGTTACCGTAAGGCAAGTCGCCTGAAGGAACACAATTAAACTCTCTTACACTACAATCTTGCCCATCACAAGAACTAACTTCTTGACCATTAGAAACACAGAAATCGTCTAGTTCACCTGACATGAATTCACCGTAATTAGTTCTATAAAGGTAACTTGCATTACCAGGAAAGTACTCTGGAAAAGCATTGCTTACATCACTATCAGTACAAAATTCTTCAGTGCTTTCCTCATAAAGAGTACAATAAGAGTTAACACAATAAATGTTGTTTTCAATGTCACACTCAGTGTCCTCATACACTTCATAATCACAAACGTCTCCAACTTTCCCAGCAAAAGCTAAAGGAATTAAAAAAAATAAAAGCAAAACAATAAACAATTTTTTCATTCAACTAAAAGGAAGACAATACTAGTATAAAAATTTAATTAACTTAGAATTTAACATGAAATCAGTGATTATTTTAAAATCAACTCATAAAGGCAACACTAAAAAAATTGCTTTAGAAATCAATAAAGTCTTGAAAGGCAAAATAGTTGACGCTGGAAAAGCCAAAGAAAACGATTTACAAGGAATTGATTTAATTGGTTTTGGTTCAGGAATTTACTTTGGAAAACACCACAAAGAATTATTTAATTTCATTAAAAACTTGAAACCTGTTAACAACCTGAAAGCATTTGTTTTTTCAACAAGCGGTAACGGTAAAATAGAAAACCACAAGAAATTAAACGAATTACTAAAAGAAAAAGACTTCAAAATAGTCAAAGAATGGAGTTGTAAGGGATTTGAAAGTTTTGGACCATTCAAATCAAATCAAGGAAAACCAGACGAAAAAGACTTCAAGAAAGCAAAAGAATTTGCTTTAAGCTTAAAATAAGGCAAAAAAAACAAGAAAAAGCTAAAACGGCTTAAACAATAACCTTAAATATTATTTTAAACACTATAAATAGTGTGATGAAGAAAATCATTTTACTGGTTTTGCTTTTAATTCTAATGACTTTAACAGTTAATGCTTCAAGCGTTCAAAAAGAATTAAACGGCGACAGTGTTCCAGTAACCGTTGTTTTCAAAGACCATGCAGTAGGAGTCCAAAATTATTATAAACATCATTGGGCAGTAATAAGTTTAGGTGGCAAGGTTTTAGGCGAATACTCTAAAGAAGAACCTTTTTCACAAACAAATGTTTTTCGTTACAACTTTAACGCTAACACTAATTACTTTGACCTTGTTGCAGTAACAGAAGAAATAATCATAAACCCCGGAATAACAACCACTCATAAAACCTTCTTTTTTAAAAGAATAATTGTAAACGAAGAAAACCAAGAAATAGTGCTTGACATAGAAAACGCGGCAACAATTAAAACTAATGCAGAAAACGTTGCTTCAAGCGTGCAAATGGTTTTAAATAATGTGCAGACAACCATTTACAGAGTAAACCCTTTAAGCCCGCCACTAGCATGGCAACACCCAAACTATACTCCAATACTTTTCGAGCAAAACAAAGACAGAATGCCAATTCGCGGCAAAAGCACTCTAGCAATTGAAAGCGATAACACTTTCTTTAACGATTACGCTATTTCAGTAATTTATTCTGCTAACACTAAACTAAGAATGTTAACTGTTGGAACAGACTTTTATTATCCTTTCACAAAACTTACAAAAACTTTTAACAGTTTAGAATTAAAACACACAACAATAAATTACTCTAACCCTTTTGGTTTCAGCAAAATTCAAGTTTCACCTTACTCAAAAAAACACGCTCAAATAAAAGGACTGGGTTTTTCCTCATTTTTTTCAGGGTATAACGAAAAAGGAGACTTTTATTATTATGATGACTGCGAGTTCTGCAACCAAAAAATAATTTTCCAAGAACAACCATCACCCAACTATAAAACAATTAAAACAGAATACTTGAATGGAGTTGGCACTGTCCCAGGATACAACGATACAATAATGCCTGCAGAAATAAATATTTTCAAAACACCTTTAACACTTGCATTATCAAACAATTATGATTACTATAACATAAACAATGATTTCAGAAAAGACAAAATACTTAGAGGTTACTTAAAAGACTCGTTAAATGATAAAGGAAACCAATTTATTGAAAACAATAATGACGAATTTCCTGAAAGCCAGTTATATATTACTCCACCAGATAGTAAAAGAACTCCTATTTTTACTCCAACAACTCCAGCACCAGAAAACGGGTTTGGTTTATGGTTAATTGACTGCACTAAACCAAAACAATCTTTTCCAGAAACACTTCAAGAACCAAAGTTTTGCAAGAAAGGAGAATACAAAATCGAGTGGACATTAAAAAACGTAGTAGAAAACAAGACTCTAACATTAAACCTAAAAGTCAACTATAATGGAAAAAAATTCACTGTAGTTGAACCCAAAAGAAAACCAGTAATTCCCTCTAAACGTTTAAAAGCTTAACCACTCTAAAAAATAATATTAAACAATTCTACTGCCCAGGTAGTCTAATGGTCAGGATACGGGCCTGTCACAAAACAAAAGTCACATTTACATATTTTGATTTTGCAGCCAGCCTGTGATTCGGGTTCGATTCCCGGCCTGGGCGTACCCTTGAAGGTTGTTAGTTCGGAGTTGGTGGTTAGTGGTTTAAGGGCTGTTTCTGTAAGGGAAGTTGGACTATGGTTTGAACTAATTTTTAATGAACTATCAGAAGGAAAGATTAAGACTGCAAGGAAGAGTTTGAACGCAGTGTACAAGAAGAGGTTTAAGAATCCAAGCACTGTTAAGTACGGAAACATGAACAAAGGCTTCACAGATAACGAATTACAGCGCTTCTTTAACTGTTTCTATTTACCTAAAGAAGAAAAACAGTTTCTAGCATTCTTAATGCAAGCATATCTAGGTTTAAGAGGTGGAGAAGTAGTTAGAGTTAGAAGAGAAGACATTAACTTTGAAGAAAAACAAATACGGATTACTACTTCAAAAGCTGGAACTCACGATATATTATACTTGCATGACAGGGTTCGAATACCACTATTTAACTGGTGTGAAAAGCATAAAGAGTCGATTGAAAAGAAGAAAGGATTCGTCTTCTTTTCAAGTAATCCGACACTATACAGAGAACACATTTGTTCAGCACACTTAAGAAACAAGTTTAGAGAGATAGCTAGAAGAGCAAACCTTGATGGCTGGTATTGTGAAGCAGACGATCCCCCAACAATGTATCGGAAAGGCAAAAGAAAACTTCACAGACTAAGCAGTCACTCACTCCGCCATTACTATATCACACAAGTTTATCGGAAAACATTGAACCCAATTGTAACAAAGAAGTTAGCAAGACACCAAGACTTGTCGAGCACTCAAATTTACATTAACACTGCAAAGGAGGAATTAGAAGATGGATTGAAGAAGACGTTTGAGGAAGAAGAAGTGCGAAAAAGCAATAGTTCAAGCGAAATTGATTTGTTGTTAGAAGCATTACAAAAGGTTAAAGCAAAAATCAACTAGTTTTCCAGGTGTCAACTATGACGTCCCAATTATTTTTTGGGTCTTGCCAGGTCACATGCTTCATTTTATTAGTTTTATCATCAACAATTATTTTAGAATTAAATTTATAAGACTTTTTAAGAAATTGACTTGACATTTTATTTATAGAATTACTAATAATTGCCCTTGATTGAATTGATGCAATTATATCACTTAAAAGATGCCCAGAACCTTCCCCGTCTTTTGCCTTATCTCTACTTTGAACCTTAAGAACCCCATCAACCACAGAAGGAAATTGATTTTTAAAATGGAATTTCAAACAATCAATAATTTTAGGGTTTTCATTATCAACCCAAACAACAGCAGTTTCCCGTAAATTGCTGTGTTTAAAATTTTGTAGAGGAAGCCAGATTGTTTGAGCAAAAGTTCTGCCTTGCATTCCTTGAATCCCTATTTCATTAGGGTTATCAGAACTTTGATAACTCTCTGGAGAATCTCGAAGCAGTTCAGGTAATTCATTATGATAAAAAATTGTACCATAATAAGATACGCCATGCAAACTGTGTTCACAAAGTAAATTAACAGTATTAACAAGAGTTTCATCACATCTAACAATTTTTCTGCCTGGTTTTTTACCAACAAAATTAGTTAAATCTTTTGCTAATTTTTGGATTTGAGCTAAGTTTCCAGAAAGCCCACCCACAACATATAATTTATCAATGTCTTTTATCCTAGCAGAAGACAACCCCAAATTAGCAAGAGGCGCAGCATCAAAATACCAATATCTCTTGTTTAGATTTTTATTTAGCATTAAAATTCTCAGTAATAACTTTCTCTATTTTTTTGGTTTATCAAACAATTTCTTATAAACTGCATGAGCAAGTTTAAATCCCAGTTCCCCAATAAATAAAATGACACCAAAAACCCAAACTAAAATCGCCAGGCCCATTATAAATCCACAATAGTTTGGTGTAACACATTGTGAACTAGCAGCAAAACTCATAGGAAGGAAAGAAAACATTATCATTATCCAACCAGCAAAATTTACTGCAAAAAACCCTTTAAGATTAGTCAAATAATCACTTAATTCCATAATTATCACCAACAATGCTTGATATCGTTAACTTTTTAACTGTTCCTAGTTCAAGAAACAAAAATAGTTAAGATTTCGACAAATAACTAATAAGAGTATTTGCGTCTATAAAAGGTTCAACAAAGATCCCCGCCCCCTTATCCCAAAAAAAACCAAGAAATTTTTCTAAAGTGTGTAACAAACTTTCCGAACAAATATTCCCTGCCACCGAAAGAAAGAAAAAAGGCAATATAAACGCCAAGAAAAAATAAAATGCAACCCGCCAACCCTTGCTAAGCTTTAACTTGTTAAATTTTATCGAATCAAGTAGTAAAAAAATAACAAGTAAAAAAAACATACTAGAAGATAAAAAATCAGTCGTGGCAGGATTAGTCATAAAAAGATAACAACCATTACCAACAAAAGCAATAATTAAAAAAATAATTACAATCCAAAAAAATTTCTTAACAAAAGAATGCATAAAAAAAACTGACAAAAACATTTTTTAAAAAGATTTAAAATTGTTTTCTAAAAATCACTATCTGCCTAAGAAAGTACAAAAACAGAAATTGGCTTACTTCATGTCTTTAATTTTAATGCTCACTTGTTTTCCTTCCTTTGTTAGACCGTAAATACTAACATTTTTTTCTGAAGGGTTCAGCCTTTTAACCAAACTTTTCTTTTTCAAGTCACTTAAAACAGAGCTTACTGTTGACCTGTGAGAGTTAAGCTTTTTAGCTAAATCAGTTGGGTTACTTGGATTACTTAATGACTCTAAGACTTTTGTTCTTAATCTTCCCCGCCTTACAAAAGAAACAAGCTTCCACATACAATTAAAGTCATTTTCTGTGGTTTTAAGTTAGCGTTAGAAAGAGCGTAGGATTTTAAAAGGTTTTGCCTGTTGAATAAGATAACACAAGGAGGAATTAAATGGCAAAAAAGAATGAATGGGGAGCAAAAGAAATTCTGGCAATAATTTTCTCAATTCTAATTCCTGGAGTTGGACACATAATTTTAGGTAAAACAGGTAAAGGACTTGGAATTTTAGTAGTGTCAATTATCTCAATACCTTTAATGTTCGTAATCATTGGGTTTTTTCTGTACTTTGTTTTAATAATTTACTCAGTTATTGACACAGTAAAAATAGCAAACAACGAAAAATAACTACAAAAGTAAAGAAAAGTTAAGGAAAGGAGGGAGAAGATGAGAAAGATTTTTTTAATGACAATAGTACTGCTAGCTGTTTCTTTAATGTCTTTTAGTGTTGTCGCAAGAGACGTTTGCTGGCACGGTTTCTTATGGAATATTGAACAAGAAAGTGGGGGCTTAACAGCAAAAATGGAAAACAATCAATTTATAGTTGATGGAACATCAGAAAGTGGTAATTGGAGTGCAAAAGTCATTGCTTCTGCAACACCAAGAACCTTAAACAGTGTTTCAGCAGACATTAGCGTTGACTCTGAAGGAAGCGAGTCAAGTTCTGCAATAGCCATAAATGATGGAGACATAATAATAAGCGTTGGAAAACACTTTAACAACATGTATCCAGAATGGAATACAGATTGTGCTGTTTCTTCATCAAGACACGGCTTAATTTATTCTGGGCCAAAAAACCCAACAAACGACTTTTCAAACTATAAAGTAGTAATAACCGAAAATGGGTTTGAAGCATACTGTGACAACGAACTAGTTGCGACAATAACAACTCCAATTAATCAAGAAAAAAACATTAACCTTCGCACAGGAATTGCACACTCAAATAATGCCATACACACAACATACAAAAACTTAAGAGTAAACAATGAAGTAATTAATTTTGGCGAAGTAAATTCAAACAATGTTTGCTTCTTGCCAATAGGGTTTCATTGAAACCCTTATTCTTTATTTTAAGACATAGTTTAAATGGCAACCAATATCTTTTTAGTTGTTTTCCACAAGAATAATGACATGAAGTGGGTTATTCTAGTCTTATTGATGATTGTAATATTACTTTTCAGTGGTTGTATTCAACAACCAAATCCAAACATTGAACAATATCTTGAAGAAGCTAATGTAACTGACGAATGCTATGCTGAACTTTTAACTAATGAATTAGTAACTGCAAGCATGTCAGAAGAACAAGCAATGACTGTTATAACAAGTTTGTACTCAAGTCCTGCGCTACCTACGCAATATGAAACACAGTTACATGATTGTTGGAAAAGAACTTATATTGACTATGTTTTAGGGTCTGGGGATTACAGTGCTTGTGATGAAATACAATTTGCTCCAAAAAGGTCAGAATGTGAAGCTGCAGTAGCTGAGCAACAAGGAGACCCAAACCACTGCAATAGCATAAGAGATGAGTATTTTGACACTGTTTTAATTGCAGATGAACCACTAAGTGTCAGAGACGCTTGTAGGATGTTTTACTTAGATTATTATTTAGAAGGCCGACAATGGGTAACACAAGACAATATCAATACTCTGAATGACGTTTGTAATGGAATTAGTCAAAATTCAACAAGAACATTCTGTCTTGAATATGTTCGAACTGTAGAAAGAGAGTATGGATAAACTGGGAAAACAAATACTAAAAAAATTCTTGTAAAAGAATTTCTTAAGAGGGAAAAAATTGGAAGAAGCAAAGGAAAATCAAGAAAAGCAAGTTAAGCCAAAACCTTTTTGGCAAAAAGAGTTAAGCACTCAAGATTTTGTTGTCTTAACTATTTCTGCGGTTCTATTAACTTTTACATTTTTTTCACTAGCGTTCCACTTTGATTTTTTTGAGACTCAAGAATCAAACTCTAATCTTTATCTTTGCACTTCGGGAGACAGAGTTTCTAACCCAGAATTGTGCCCTGGTGGAGCGACAGAAGTTCAAAATCCAATTAATAACCCATCAAACTTCGTACCAGAGCAAACAAACCCTCAAACAATAGTAGAAGCAGAGTCTTGTGGGGATAATACTTGTCAGACTGGCGAAAACTGCATGTCATGTAGTCAAGATTGCTACTGTGCAGATAACTTTGTTTGTCAACCAACTAGAAGTTCAAGTGATTTAAAAGGTTGTTATCAAGTAAGCTGTGGTGATGGTTATTGTGATTCTGAATATGAAAACCAAGTTAATTGTTGTAATGACTGTGAGTGTCCTTCAGGAAAAAGTTGTCAAAATAATGTTTGCTTAGAGTTAAATCCAGTAATAAACTCTAATTTAAAACTTGACAAAGTTCATTCTGTAACTTACTTGAAAGCAACAAACGATGGTGGAGAAATTGAAATAAGTAATACTGGCAATGATACAGCAAATAATATTTCTATAACTTTTACTTCACCAGAAAATTATTTTGATAGCAAAACAATAACCTTCCATCAATTAGCACCCGGAGAAACAACTACTGGCACAGTGATTCTTAAGTATAAAGATACAATATTAAATGTGTTGAGTGATTATACATCAATGGCAGTTGAAGCCAACATTAAGTTCTATAACTCATTAAATGAAGAAAAAATATCTAACAATTCTTTTTCAATGAGTATTAAAGGAAGAAATTTTATGACTGGAACTTACCCTGACATGTATCCTTCTTGGGTAACACCAACACAACCAGTAGTAAGAGAATTTGCCACAAAGTCAACTGGAGGCATAGCAACATATCGTTCTACAGACGAACAAATGCTTGCTGCTAGATGGTTATTTGATAGTTTTATTGCTTACGGAATAAAGTATACTACAGATGCACACGCATCACAAGACTACATTCAATTTCCTTATGAAACGCTAAGAAATAAAGGTGGTGACTGTGAAGACTTGTCATTACTTTATGCCTCACTTCTAGAAGCTGTTGGAATTAATTCAATTTTAATCAAAACGCCCGGCCATGTTTATTCGGGATTTGAAAATAAAGAAGGAGAAATTGTAGCAATAGAAACGACAGCCTCAAATTTTGAAGCTGCTTTAATAACAGGCGAACAAAAATATCGTGATTCTGGAGACACATTAATTTTTCCAAGTGATTATTGGGAAGAATATCCTGCAATAATATTGCCAGAAGATACAGAAATTAGTTTACCCAACGTCACAAAACAAACAGGAAACTGTGGCATAACTTTTAACTTTAGTCAAGGGTGGATAGCCACTTCAGAAGTACAATTCACAAATTCAGGTAATGCAACTGGTGCAGGGTGCGCAGCAATGTATTTTAACGATGAGTACAATAACAGAATTGGGGAAGATTTAAGCTGCTGGACAGTAAATCCGGGCGAACAACTAAATTTTGATTATATTGTAGACATAGACTTTGGGGACCTCCTTGATTCTTACTCTTGTTATACAAAATAATTTCTCTAATCTCTAACATTTTTTAGAAGTCTACTATTCATTTTAGCAATTTTCTCAAGATTTTCAGATAAAACAGAATAATCTTGCTTGCTTAAATAACCTAATTCTTTTGCTAGAATCAAAAAGTTTTCAACTTCCTTAATAGAACCATTAGAAATTGACAAATAACGAGCCAACTCTTTTTGAGAGGTTTTACCACAACCTTCAGCAATATTTGAAGGAACACTGTAAGCAGCACGCCTTAACTGTTGAACCATAGCGTACTGCTCTGAAACAGGAAACTTTTCAGTAACCTTGTAAATGTCTATTGTAAAGTCTTTTGCTGCCTGCCATACTCTAAGTTTTTTGAAGTCTTGAGCCACTTTTCTTCCCTCCGTTCATCTTCCACTAAATCGTGATAAGTTTCAAAGGCAGACTCTTTCTTTTTAGAAAGTTCTTTTAACCTTTCTTTTTTTCCGCCACCCCAACCAGCTCTCTGCTCTAAACGAGAAAAATAAATTGCTTTATCTAAGAACTTCCTTTTTCTTTCTGAAAGACTTAAAATATCCCATTCTTCTTCAAGACACAGCTCTCCAGGTTTAAAAAACTCACAATGAATGCGCCTAACACATCTATCACACCTTTGTAGTTTTACAAACATTTTGGTTTCCTCCTTTGTTTCATAAAGTGGAGGGTTTGGATTCCTTGTCTTATTTCTGATGCTATTCTAGTTAGTTCTCTGTGTTGTGGTTCGTTGAATAATTGTTGTGTTGCTCTGTTGAGTCTTACTAAATGGTAGATTATTAGTGATTCAAGTGTTTGCACTTCGTTTATTTCACCTTGAAGTGCTTGTTGGAAGGATTGTTTGTCTATTTTGCACGTTGCTCCTTGTTCAAAGTCATTGCATTTGTCTCTTAAAAGGCAAAGGTTGCATGGAAAAAAGTCTGCAAAATGCAAGTATAGTCCGTGTTTGACTGCGTTTAATTTTGAATTGTTTTTTCCTTGCTCCGTGATTGGCCCAGTTTTTCCACCCATTTTTTTCACTTCCAGTTCGTTTTTGGAAAATCAAGCAAAATCCGCAAGTTTTCTCTTGTTTCCAATGCATTCACCACAATAATTTTTTCCAATTTTTTCAATACTGCAATATTTAACGTATTCTCGTTTACCACAAATAGAGCAATTGTCAAGGATTGGCTCACCAATGTCTTTTACTTTGTCACCATCAATCGTAATGATTATTGGTGAAGGCTCTGTAGTGTCTGTAGGGAAGCCAGTTAAATCCATGTACTCTTTTATTGAAGAAGGACTCAAGTGATATTCAATTCCTTTTCCAATCCTTCTTTTCTTGAATAAAGGAATTCTTGAAAGCGTTTTCCCAATCCAATTTTTTAATTTAGCTGGATTATCAAAAGAAATTTCTTCTGCTGCCCACTCACTAATACTTTTTATTGGATAAAATTTTGCTTCACCAACATTCTTTAACATTGAACAAAACAAAAGATATTTCCAGTCATTTGAAAGGTCTTGTAAGTCTCTGTCCTCAAAACTTTCTTTTAGAAAACCAATAACGTTTTTTTCTATTTCTGGTTCAATTACTTGTGTTAATGCTAGAATTCCTTTAACTAACTCTAGTTGG
>JBDRCV010000059.1:0-8619 GCA_043821385.1 archaeon
CAATCTTTCCTTTTTCCATGAAGAAGTGTTTGTTCATTAAAAGATGGTTTGTGAAATCAAACACTATATTTCACCTAATTGTTCTTTAACGATTTTTTGAGTTTTATCAAATTCTTTTTTGAAAGTAAACCTGCAAACTTTATCTCCTTTGGCTAAACAATGTGTTTCAATTCCATCTATGTCAGTCTTGAAAATGTGGCTTAAACCCCCTGCAACCATTCCCCTGAAAACATGGTCTACTGCTTTACTGTTTTTACCCCAGAATCTTGCTATTCCTGAATTCTTTAATTCAATGATAATTGTTTTGTTTTCGTGGTCAACGTTAACTATTTCCATTTCACCCCATCCAGCTAAAGTAATTATTTTGGTTCCCCAGTCAAGGTTTTTTTTAACACTCATTTTCCCAAAATTTTTCTCCATGTTCTTGTACCATTTAATTCCTTCTTCCCTGCAAACTTGATAAATTTCTATAGCATAATCGTCTTCAAATTCTTTAACTAGGTTAGTTATCATTGCTGTTGGAACCATCATGCTTCTCTGGTTAAACAACATTACTCTTCCTTTCTCTAACTGCAAGTGCTTGTGCAGTAACAATTTTGTTGTCACATTAAACATCTCTAATCTTTCCTCCTAATTGTTGTTTTATTTTTGAATCTTTCCTGTCAAACTTTTCAGCTTTTTTCACTATTATTTGACAAGTTTTGTCTCCTTTTGCTTTGCATAATACTTCCACTGCATCCATGTTTGTTTTGTATGCAAAACAAATTGCTCCTGCTGCTAAACCTCGAAAAATGTGTCCTGTTGCTCTATTACAGTTGCCCCAAGCAATATCCATTGGTGACTCTTTTAACTCAAAAACCAGAACTTTTTTTTTGTGGTCAACAACTATTGGAACTACTTCCCCCATTCCAGCTAAAGTTATTAGTCTTGGCCCCCAAGAAATAACTTGATCTTTATTCAATCTTCCAAATTGTTTGTTCATGTCTTTAAACCATCGGTAACCTTCTTTTTTTGCGGCATAATAAATTTCTTTTTCTTTTTTCACTCCAAAACTTTTAAGTAAGTCAACAATTAAGGGAGTTGGAATTAAAGCACAAGGCTGGTTAAATAATAGAATTTTTCCTTTCTCTAACTTCATGTTTCTATGCAATAACAATCTTACAGCAATGTCAAACATTTCCTAAACCTATAATAATTCGTCTGAAATAACTGTTATGCCTTTCTTGCTTATTTTGAATGTTATGATGTCTTTTTTGTGTTCAGTGTAACGCATTTTTCTTATCATTAAACTCCGGTTCAAGTATCCTCCGACTCCCAAGTAATTCATTTTAATTATTCCATCACAAATGAATTCGCTTATGCCATCAGAGCTTAAGTTTTCTGAACCTTCATGCGTTTCAGAAGTAACTAAATTAGTTGTATTAAATTCTTTTAATTTAAACAATAAGTTATGCAGTAATCGTTTCAAGCTGACTTCTTCTATTGGTAAACTAGATTCAACTTTTCTTAGCAAGTTATAGTAAGCTAGTTCTGTTGAAGTTGAAATATACTCGCTTAAAGTAGTCATGGAGTCAATGACTATTCTTTGTGGTTTAAAGTTATTGATTTCTTTTTCAATGATTTTAAGTAAGTTAGAGCATTCTTTAGCGTTAACAAAAACAATTTTTAGTAATCCTTGTTTTTCTGTTTTCTCTAAATTCCAGTCAAACATGCTTGCCTGCTTCATTAATTCTTCTTTGTTTTGCTCTGTACTAAAAAAAATTCCTTTTTCTCTTTTTTTTGCCCCAAACAATAAGTACTGCAGGCAAAGGATACTTTTCCCTGTTCCAGGACTGCCTGACAGCAAAATAGTTGTGTCTTTTGGCAGCCCACCACTTAGAGCCTTGTCAAGTCGTTTAATTCCGAGTTCAACTCGTTCAATCATGTTATCATAATCTTTACTTATGATTTTTATTTAAACCTTTCTTTTTTTTCAGCGTTTGACGAAAACAAACTTGTTTTTAATTCTTTTCGCATCAAAATAATTTATTTGCTTTAAAGGGTTTTTTTGTGGTTGAACGAATTCCAACTGGAATTGAAGGTTTTGATGAGTTAATTCAAAATGGTTTGGTAAAAGGTTCAACTGTGTTAGTTTCTGGCGGACCAGGAACCGGCAAGAGTATTTTTTGCTTGCAAGCATTATACAACAATTCTTTGAAAGGCAAAAAAACTTTGTTTATTACTTTTGAACAATCTCCTGAAAGAGTTTTAATGCAAATGGAACAGTTTGGCTGGAAGCCAAAAGAACTAAAAAACCTTGAAATTGTTTTTCTTGATAATTCTTCTCCAACAATCGTTGAAGAAGTCTTTGATTTAATCAAGAAATCAAATTGTGAGCTTTTAGCAATTGACTCTGTTTCATCAATTCTTTCAAGTCCTTTATCTAGAGACACTCCAGTTGACATTGAAAACATTAACAGGTTAAGAACCAAGCAATTGTTTAACTTGGTTTTAAAGTCAAATATTACTGCTTTTTTTATTAATGAAATAGTTTACCCTGAAACAGGCATTAAAGGTGATGGTTTATCAGAGTTCTTGTGTGATGGAATAATTGTTTTAAAGGCTTTAGCTATAAGCAAAACTTTTCATAGAACAATTCAAGTTGCAAAACTTCGTTACACTGACGCTGACTGTAGCATTAAAGCATTTAATATAACTAAAGACGGAGTTATACTAGATTAAAAATGACTTTAAAAGATAACGTTCTCGGTTTTTATGTTAAACACTTTTTAATGCCTCGCGCTCAAATTCTTGACAAGCCAGGATTCATTGTTTTTAATGTTTCTGGCCCAAATGCAGTTTTTGCAAGGCAAGTTTTAATTCCAGAACAATTCTTTGTCTTGCTTGAAAAAAAAGTTGACAAAAAGATTCTTTATTCAGTTGGCAAAAAGTTTGGTTACCGTTTTGCTTTAATTGGAAACTTTTCAAGAAAAGGAGAAATTTCTGATGGAAAGTTACCTGAATACATTCAAATGGTCAACAAGTTTATTGAAGGAACTTACGCTAGCAAAATTGACTGTAAAATTGATTTAAGTATTCCAAGAATTGAATATTTTCTTGACAATTTTGTTGTTTGCAATAAAACAACTGGTTACTTTCTTCCTTTGGGTGCGGCAGCAGGAATGCTTTCCTACATCTTAAATGATTCAATTGACGGCAAACACTTGGAATGTGAAAGCAATGGAAAAAGTGAATGCAAGTTAGAGTATTCTCTTTCTGAAAAAGATTTTGATTTTTCTTGTTTAAGTGTTTCACCTGATTATCTTTCAATGAATTCTGTTAAAGAACTTCTAGAAAAACAGTTGTCATTACAAAAACTTATTGACGCAAGCGTTTTTTCTTTTGAGAAAGGAATTCTTTCTTGTCAAAACCAGCGTTTTTTCATTCTAGAAGTCAGTGCATTATACTTGCTTGAAAAAGAGTTACCAAAAAAAGTTCTTGAAAATGTTTCTTTTGAAACAGGCAAGTTTATTGCTGAAACTTTAAGTATTGGTTCTCTTGATTCTTTAAGTGATTTTTTAACTGCTTTTGGTTTTGGGGAAGTTGTTATCTTTAAAGAAAAATCTAAGTTAATTGTTAACTTAAAATATTTTCCTTGGACTAAGTTTGAGAACGAAGTTAGTTTTGTTTTTGTTAAAAGCTTGCTGGAAGGGACAATAACCAGCGTTCAAAAAAGGCAAGTTTTGCTTTCATTAATTGAAAAAAATGTTTTGCAGGGAAGTTTGACATTATTTTTCCATGAAATATGATAACCGCAAACTTTAAATGTAGTTTAAACTATTTCTTTTAAGTTAAATTTATTGTAATTGGGGGTTTATTAATGGTTGAAAGAATTGCATCAGGGATTAAAGGTTTTGATGAGTTAATTCAAGGGGGGTTTCCTAAAGGCAGTTTAATATTATTATCTGGTACTCCGGGAAGCTATAAAACAATATTTTGTTTACAAACATTATATAATAATGCACTTAAAGGAATAAAGTGTTTGTATATTAATTATGAGCAAGATGAAGTTGGGATAAAAGAACAAATGAAACAGTTTGGGTGGGACGCTGAAAAAGCTAAGAATTTAGTTATAAAATGTGTTAATCCAAGTTCTGGAGATACTGTGAGCTTGCTTAAAGATGATTTAACCAAAATAAAACCTTTAATTTTAGTTGTTGACTCATTAGCTTCAATTGTAAGTAATCCAATTTCTCCAGAAGAGATTTCAGAGATGGGTATGGTTAAGTTAGTAAAGCAAATAATTCCGGTTCCATTGGATGTACAAAATATAAATAGACTTATAGTTAAAAGAATCTTAGATGAAGTAAAAAAGTCTGGTGTTACTGGTTTACTAACAAATGAACTTGTTGAAAATCAACCAGGTCTAAGTAGAGACACTATATCTGAATTTATGTCTGATGGAGTTATTGTTACAATGGATACTGGGATAGCTGGAGAGAGATCAGTTAGCATGAGTATTAGAAAAATGCGTTGGACTAAAATTGATAAGTCTTATAGATCGCTAGAAATTGGAGATAAAGGGCTTGTTGTTGAATCAGAATCAAGTTCTGTTTTGATGAAGTGATTATATGTATGCTTTTTTGTCAAAACTTTTAGTAACTGGAAAATTGAAATTTAAAGAAGGGTCAATAGTTGCTTTTGATGAACCTTTTGCATTAGTTCCAATGACTTCAATAAAATCTATGACTGATGATGCTATTCAAGAAGGAAAAAAAGGAATTAATGATTTGTATTTCTATGGGTGGGTGTTTGGTTACATTGTAACAAAAAAATTAATTAATACATATCATTTGAAGAAATTTGAAGAAAGATATAAAATATCAATGGACATAGCATCTCTTACTGGGTTTGGAGATTATAAAACTTCAGAATTTGAAAGAGGAAAGTTTTCTCATTTTAAAATATTCAAAAATCCTTTTGCTTTGGAATATTACCCTTCTAAGACTTTTGTCGATCACTACTTAAGAGGTATGAATGCTGGAGGCGGTTCTCTTGTTCATGAAACTTTAATGGATTGTGTTGAGTTTGAGTGTACTGCGGTAAATGGAAAGTTTTGTAGGCATAGAAATTTAGATCAAGAAGGATTAGATAAAGTAGATAAAAAGCTTATTTCTGAGCAATTAGATAGAGAATATTTACGTAAAAGACAAATTGGGCTTATAGAGTCTTGTGGAGATAATGCTAAAGACTTCTTATAACTACATTTTCTATTATTATAATAAAAATTGACATTAAAACATAAACAAATAATATAATTCTAAAGTTTGTGAAACATTTTTTTGCTTCTTTTTCATCGCTTACTGTCGATAATCTAACTATTTGTTTTAAAATAAATAATAATATGATAAACGAGAAAATAGTAAAAAACATAGTAATCATAAAGAGGTTAAGAAAAAATGTTAACAGTATATAGAAAAGGGTAATTCCAAATATTATGACTTTGACAGTGTTCTTTTTGCCAAGTCTTAATACAACCGTTTTTTTTCCTTCTTTTTCATCTCCCTTAATATCTTTAAAATCTTTAGTTAAAATGACGAAAAGAAAGAAAATTGTATATAAAATAAAACTGATTATTGCGGTAAATGAAGGAAGAATTCCTTTTAATACAATAATACTTCCACCAAGACAAGGTAAAAATATTGTCACAATACTTAAACTTACAGATCCAATATAGCTTCTTCTCACAAGATTTATGGGGGGTACAGAATATAATAAAGAGATTATGGTAAAAGTAATTGCTATCCAAAAAAAGTTTAAACTGATATTTATGGCTAATATTAACCCTATAACATAAAAGAATATTGCTATGCTTTTAGCATTTTTTATAGTTAATGAACCTCTTTGCAAAGGCCTGTAAGGCATATTTATTTTATCTACCTTAAAATCATAAATATCATTTAAAGTACTTCCCCCCATATATAAAATTAAAAAAGCCAAAAAACCTAATACTCCTGTTGTTATTTCTATTGGAAATTTAGTTATTATCATCCCAAAAATTACTAAGAGGCCTAAAAGAATGCCGTTCCAAGGCCTACCAACTTCAAAAAAGCAAAGAATTTTGTTTTTATTGCATATTTTTGCAAAAAATCTTTCCATTTATTATCACAAGCAATTTCTTTAAAGCACAATATTTTTATAAATGAAATACCTATAGTAAATGATGCAAGAATTAGATTTATCTAATATTAAGTCTAGATATGATGTTGTTGTTGTTGGTGCTGGGCCAGCTGGTTGTATCTTTGCTAATGAAATTTCTAGTAAATATTCTGTTCTTTTGGTTGAAGAAAAAACTATCCCAAGAAAAAAACCTTGTGGGGGTATCTTAGTTACAGCGTCAAAAGATTTTTTATCTGATTTCAATATGCCTGATGATATTTTTGCAGAACCAAAATTAATTGATCTAATTTATTTAGATTTAAAAACTGGTGTTGAAAAGGAGGCAAAAAAAAATTTTCTTAATATTGATAGGGTAGCTTTTGATCATTGGTTATTTGGCCTTCTTAAAAATAAAAACATTGATTTTGTTTCTAATACAAAATTAATTGAATTTAAGGATAATGATATGAATATTACTTCTTTACTAAGTTCTAATGGACAGATTGTAACAGTTTCATCAAAAAAATTAATAAGTTCTGAAGGTGCTTTTTCGGTTATTAGAAAAAGAATATTTGGAAACAAAACAACTCATTATTTAGCAATGCAACAGAATGCTTTTGACATGGGGGTTGGTTGTTTAAACAAGGCCTATTTTATTTATGATGAAAGAATAACAGACTTTTTTTCTTGGATTATTCCAAAGAATGGTAAATTTGTTGTGGGGTCAGCATTATCCATTAAAGATGCCAATTATAAGTTTAGTTTATTTAAGTCTTTGATTGCAAATCGTTTTGCATTTAAAAAATGGAGTAATAAAAAAGAAGCAGCGTTAATCTTACGGCCTAATAATATTAATGAAATTTTTCTTGGTTCAGATAATATATTATTAACTGGTGAAGCTGCAGGGTTAATAAGTAACACTAGTGCTGAAGGAATTAGTTTTGCTTTACGGAGTGGGAGACTTTGTGCAAAAGCTCTTAATGAAAATTTTGAAAAGCCATCAAATAAATATCATGAATTATGTTATCATTTAGTTAAAGAAATATCAAACAAAATTTTTAAGAAAATTTAGTTTTTTTAGCTTATTTTTATTTCAAATACACATAAATTATCTCCTTTTCCTATACATTGCACTTCCCTCGCGTTATATCCTTCTCCAAAAAAGAATTCGTAACAGCCAGCGCAACTTCCTAGAATAAAGTCGTCTACTGGGAATTCTTGTTTGCCGTATAATTCTTTGTATTTTCTTGCGAAAGGAGTGTTTAGGCAGCGGAAAACTAAGTGTTTTTTCTTGAAGTCAGCTTTAATTATTTCTAAGTTACCGTAACCAAGTGTTTTTGGTTGGTCCATGCTTGCTTTCAAGAACTTGAAATTCTTTTTAAAACCAAAAACTTTTAACTGCTGGTTTAAGCCAAACAAGGATTGTTGTTTTCCTAAGTCAAAAAAGATTTTTGCTACTTCTTTCTGGCCTAATTTGTCAACCAAAGTTTTGTATAAGACAACTGAAGTGTCTAAAGGATAAAGCCAGACTGGGGTGTTAAAAATCTTTAATTCTCCGTTTTCATGTTGGAATGCTCCAAGAGAAATTAATTTCATCAGCCAAGGAGAAATCTTCATAAAAGAATTCTTAAAGAAAAGGTTATTTTAAGGTTTTCATGCTAAAAGTTTAATTATGATTAAAGGTTTTGGCGGCAGCCAGCTTGGTTCAAAGGTAATTGAATTGCTTTCAAGTGAATGGCCTTTGACAATAAAACAACTTTTTTTGAGAATTAGTAAGGACAAGCAAGTAAGTTATCAGGCAGTGCATAAAACCATTAAGCTATTGCAAGAAAAAAGAATTATTGAAAAGAAAGAGAATGCTTACCAATTAGATAAACAATGGATTAAAAGCATTAGGAATTTTGCCAACCAACTTGAAAGTTCTTATGATGGCAGAACGCCTTTCTTTGAAGGCGAAATGAGTTCGGGGAAAATTAAAACCATGAGTTTTAAGAGTTTGCTGAAATTCGATGAATTCTTGTTGAAATTGCTTGAACAACAACAAAAACAAGTTAACTGCTCTTACTGGGAACATTTAAGATGGCCATTACTTTATGCTAGACAAGAATACCAAGTTTTAAAAAACATGAAAAACACTGACAAAATCTTTATTTTAAGCCCAAACAATTTGCCTTTAGATGAATGGTGTGCTAAAGCTTACCAGAGTCTTGGAATAAAAGTTAAAATTGGCAGTCAAACAGCAAACTTCTTAGACTTTATTGCTTTTGACGATTACTTTATTCAAATTACTTATGAAAACAAGCTTGAAAAACAAATGCAGGAATTCTTTGAAAAAACAAAAAACTTTAGTGAATTAATTGTAAGTGAATTCATTGAGAAAATTCTTGAAAAACCTTTTAATGTTCAAGCATTGATTGTAGTGAACAAAGAACTTGCAGGAAAAGCAATTGAATTTGTTAGAAAACAATTTTGAGTGAGATG
>JBDRCV010000060.1:0-8616 GCA_043821385.1 archaeon
CGCGGAACACATGAAATAAGTGGAAAAAACTTAAAAGAAAAAGCCTTAAAAGGAACAGGAAACCTGCTAAAAGAAGGCGAAGGAATGTTGAAGAAATAAGTTCGAAAACCTTACTTTTTAACCTTTTTTAGTTGTAATTCCATAAGAGTTTTTCTGTTTGTTTCAAGAATTTGTTTTAAAATTATCTGTAAAGCGCTTGACATAGACTTTACTTCAGTTAAGTCTGTTTGCAAGGAATTAATCTTCTCTAACAGCTTACCATTAGCCTGAAATGAAGGGCTTGACTCAACTTTCTCGTGTAACATACCAACGTTAGCGTTTAAATCATCTATTTTTTTGCCGTGCATATCAAGTTTTTCCAAGTGTTCTTCGCCAAGAATTTTTTCCTGCGTTTCCATTAAACCGTTTTCCTCATCAACTTCAGAACTAGAAGCTGGTTGGGTTTTAGGTAATGGAGCAGGTTCCGGAGCAGTTTCAGGAGATTGTTTTGACTGTAATTCAGACAACTGTTGTTTTACATTTGACTCTGGTTTAAGAGAAGGTTCAGCTGGCTTTGATGCAGTGGTTACTGGAGCTTCTTGGCCTTTAGCTTTAGCAATAAAGCCTTGAATTTCGTTTTCCTCAATTCCAATATCTTTTAAAGTTGAAGTAATCGTTAAATCATCAACTCCAGAAGAAAGCATTTTCTTAACTGTATCAACTATGACTTTTTCATCCACGACAAAAACCTTTACTTGAATTGTTTAAAGTTATTTAAAGTTGTTTAAATTAGCAACAATGTTATTTAAATTACTTAACCTTTACAGCGGCAGCCAGTAATCGAAGGAATTGATTACCGGCAGTGCACTCTCTCTGAAAAAGCTTTTAAATGAAAATTTCGTTTTTAACTTGTTTTGGAGGGCTCACAATGTGCAGGAAAGAAAGAGAAGAAAATTGGAATGAAATTCTTGATTCAAAAAACCGCATTTATTCAAGGTATGTTTTTTCCATTGATTTTAAAAGAATTGAAGAGTTCGCAATAGTTTATGTAAGCCAAATTCAAGGCAAAACAGTTGAAATATTAAGATATGATTGTTCAAAAGAAGAAGGAGTTCATGTGCACAAATTTTATCTAAAGCCTACAAGAAAAAGATATTTGAACAAAGAAAAAAACTTTGATACTATTATAGAACTTACAAACCACATTAGAGAGAATTGGGGAATTTACTGGATTAAATTTTTGGAAAAATAGAAAACTTTATATAACATTTGAAGTTATAATACTATTGGTGAGAAAATGAAACAATTGATAATTAAGATTGGTGGAGACATGCTTAAAGACATGAAAGAAGTGTGGGATGACCCTTCTAAAGGCAAACCAGGAACTCACACAGTATATGTAAAAAACATGGATGAATTATATGAAGTTCTTTCACCTAAAAGAATAGAGTTACTTAATTATGTTTTGGACCAGCCAAAAGAAGAAAAGAATATTTCAGAGATTGCTAAAAAACTTAAAAGAAAACAAGAAGCAGTCAGCCGTGACGCTAACTTGTTAGAAAAACACTCACTTATTACTAAAACAAAGAAAAAACAAAAAGTTTACCTTAAACCATTACAAGTCACTGCAAACAGAATTACCAACTAACTAGTTTTATTGATTACTTGAAAGGATTGTAATTTTCTGGTTTTTTCTGATTACTCGAAAAGGTTATAAATTACTTAATGTTTTTATTATTCGGTGCAAGTTTAATGATTGAAGTTTCTCTTGAAAGAGATTGGATTCCGTGGCTGGAAGGACAAATTGAAGGCAGAGAAATCAAGACTTTTAACAGGGAAGACGGAACTGTTTTGTCAATGGTTTTAGACAAACAAGGAACCAGAACTGTTGGAAGAGTAATAGAATTATTTAAAGTTTTAGAAGTCAGGGAAAGCATTGACAGTTTTATTGAAACTATTCCTCGAAGCGTGTTATTGCTGGCAAGCCATTCAAGTGAAGGTACTTTAAGGTTTATTGTTTTCAAGTCAGAGCCAGAGTATGTTACGGTTAAAGAAAACTTTAACTTAAAGTTAAAGGAAGCAGAAAACAGGTTAGAAAAACTCTGCAGTTCAATGCAAGTTATAGCTAAAGCTTACGACTTAAAGTTTTATCCTTTAACTAAAGAAAACCTTAAAAGCAAGGAAAAATTGTTTAATGACTTGTTTTTCTTAAACGTTTTCAAGCCAGCTAAAAGTTTAATGGAAGAAACAGTTAATGATAAAAGTGGTGTTGGCAAGTACGCTGGAAAAATAATAGTCGGAGTAGATAAAAGTAATAAGTTAATTGAAGAACCAGTGCAATTATTTAACCAGTCAACCATTTACAGTGGAACAGAAAATGAAAGAAATCACGCTATAACTCTTTTAACTGAAAGTTTTTTACTGTCCAGAACTCCAGTAATGTTGTTTGACTGGAACGACAACTTTAACGGGTTAAACAAACCATCAAATAATTCAGTTAGTTTAAAAGAATCACAAATACTAGCTGACCCAATTGGTTTTCCAGTAAAAGAATTTGAAGCAGGCAAAGACATTAAAATTAACTTGAATTTATTGCCAGAAAACTCTTTAAAAGAAGTTTTTGGTTTCGGCGAAAACAATGCAAGCCAAATGATTGAACAAATAGTAAAAGAAAAAAAACCATTCAAAACAATTAAAGACATTATTAAAGCTTTAGAAGAAAACTTTAAAGACAAAGACAAATTATTTGACTTAAAGCAGGCAGTAAGAATGTTAAAGTTAATTGAAAAACAGTATCAGGGATTGTTTGAAGGAGAAAACAATTTAAGTGAAATCATTAAAACCTGGATGAATTCCATGGGCAGGCTGTCAATAATTAACTTGAAAAACGAAGACAAAAGAATCCAGCAATTAATTGTTCACTCGCTTGTAAGTGAAAGCATTAAAACATATTCTTTTAATGAAAACAAGAAACTTAACTGCATGATTGTAGTACCGGAAACCCAGAACATTTTAAACAAGGTTCCAGAGAACAGTTTAGAAAAAAGTTTAGCTGACAACCTGGAAAAATTAAAAGAAAAATCAATTGGCTTTATTTTAAGTTTAGATAAAGAAATTTCTTTACCAAAAAAAGTTAACGATAAAGCAGAAGCAAGAATTGAAATCATCAGCGGAAAAGACGTTGGAATAATGTTAATGCAAGCAAAACCATACAGAGTTTTTTTAAGGCCCAGTTTAAGCAAAGGAAACAATTAGTGTGACTAATGGTTTCATTGTCATACTTTTAATAATAAGTAGTAACATTTATAAACAATTATGATTTAATATAATGTATGAATGAAATAACTAAAATTAGGTTAAAAAGAAAGGGACAAATTACTATTCCTTCTGCTATTAGAAACCGCCTGCACTTGAAGACTGGTGAAAAGCTTATCGTAATTGCAAACAAAAATGAAATAACCATCAGGCCAGAAATAGAAAACCCTTTAGAAAAAGCAGGAATGTTTGGAAAAGACAACGAAACAACAACAGTCAAAGACCTTATAGCCAAATACAAGGGATTTTAATGAAAGAAATTTATCTTGATACTAACTCTTTTTACTTTTTTTTCTTTGAAAACAAAAAATACTCTGACGGAATAAAAAAAGTTTTCAAGAAAATGCAAGAAAACAAAGTTAAAGGCATAACAAACTGTTTGACTCTGGATGAACTGGCTTACATTACACTAATGAAATTAATAGAAAAAAAGTATAAAGAACACCCTTCAAAAGTAATTCGGAAATCAAAAAAAGTATTACTTGAATTTGTTGATGAAATAAAAAAAATGTTTGATGTAATTTTTTCTTTTAAAAACCTTGAGATTGCTGAAGTTAGCAAGAAAAACGTTGGATTAATCCCAACAATAATGGAAGAAACTCTGTTACTGCCAAGGGATTGTGTTCACCTTAGAACCATGCTTGAAAAAGGATGTAAATATATTCTAACAACAGACAATGACTTTAATGAAATAGCAGTAATAGAAAGAATCGACCCAAACAAGTTTTAAGCTTCGCCTTTAAGTTTTCTGTCAATTAATTCTTCAACTTGTTTTACTGTAACAAACTCTAAAGGGTTAATGGAATCAATAACAAACTTTAATTCCTTGAAATCGCCTGTTTTAACAAAACTAGTTTTCAAGTCCTCTAAAATGCTTCTCAAGCCTTCAACATCGTTAGATAAAGTTTTTTGCTGTTCTTTTAAAACATTAAATTCTTCAGTAAAGCCTTCTGGAAGCTTTCCACCCCCACTAACACCAGACTCTTGTAAAGCCTTTAACTTCTTGTTTAAAACTAAAAGATTTCTTCCAAGAATTTTTTCATTTCTCACTAAATACTTCATTTTTTGGGATAAAAGCAAAACACTAGCGTTTAAAGCCTTAATATCCTGCAAAATTCTGCCAAAAGGCGAAACTTGTGAACTAGGTCTAGCTTGAGAAACCCTTCTCTCAACAGGCACGAAAACCACCTAAATTATTAAACACTTTTAACTTATAAAAGTATGCTATGAAAGAAATAAAAGAAGTTAAAGGAATACTGCTTGATTTAGACTACCATAATATTGAAGGCAAGTCAGTAATCAGAGTTTACGTTAAAACAAGCAAAGGCATTGAAAGGTTTGAAGACAAAAGTTTTAAACCATTCTTTTACGCTCTAACAAGAAACAAAAAAGAATTAAAACAAGCAATAAAATTACTGCCAGAAACAACTTTAGACAAAGAAGGCAAAAAATTAATTAATGCGATAAAAGAAGTCAAGAAAAACAATTATGAAAACGTTTTAAAACTAGAATTTGATAACACTACAAACTTGGTTCAAGCAAGAAAACACTTGTTAAACAGCAAAAGCATTAAAGAATTAAGAGAATACGATATTCTTTTCGTTCAAAGGTACTTGACTTTAAAAAACTTAGAACCAACAAACGGCGTAAAATTAAAACTAGATCAAAATAACTGCATTAAAGAAATTAAGACTGTTGACAAGGATTATGGCATTAAACTAAATTTAATGGCTTTCGACATCGAAGTTCTAGTAAGCACTGGTTTTCCAAACGCAAAAAAAGACGAAATAATTTTTATTGCTTTAACGACTCCAGAAAAAACTTTAAGTTTAACTACAGCAAAAACATTACAGGAAAAAAAGAACTTAAAAGTTTTTGAAAACGAGAAAGAAATGATTGGATTCTTGAAAGACATTATTTTAAAAGAAAAAATTGACGTACTGATAACTTATAATGGTGACGGGTTTGACTTACCTTACCTGACTGACAGAGCCAAAGTTTTAGGCAGTGACTTTAAGTTATTGTTTGAAAGTGAACCAGCAACCGAGAGAAGAGGAATGTATAATTCCACTGAATTAAAAGGAATACAGCACTTTGACGTCTACCAAGTAATACGCTTTCTTACAAGAATTGGAGCCATGAACTTAATGAAAAACGATTTAGAGACAGTAGTGGAAAATGTTTTTGGAATAGAAAAAGAAAAAATTGGCCCAAAGCAAATGAAAGAATACTGGAAGTCAGACAAAAAAGAATTACTTGAAAAAATAATGAAATACAACATAGAAGACACAGAGTATACTTTGAAACTAGGAGAACAGTATTTAACACAATTTTTGGGTTTAAGCAAACTGTTAAAACAAAAATTGTTTGACGCAAGCAGAACCAGTACCGGCAGTATGGTGGAAAAAATTCTCATTAATGAAAGCTTTGAATTAAAAAACCTTGTGCCAAACAAGCCAACAGAACAAGAATTAAGCACTAGAATGAAACACACTTTCACTGGCGCTTTTGTTAAAGAACCCATTCCCGGACTGCATGAAAACATCGCAATATTAGACTTTAAAAGCTACCACCCAAGCCTGCTGGTGTCATATAACTTGAGTCCAGAGATAATGAATTGTTCTTGCTGTAAAGGAACAAGAAAAGTTAAAAGCAATTATTATTGTAAGAAAAGAAAAGGATTTATTCCAAAAGTAGTAATGGGGTTACTGGAAAAAAGAGACAAAACAAAAAAAGAAATGAAAAAATTTGACAAGAATTCAAGCGAGTACAATAGTCTTTACTCTGAACAATGGTCTTACAAAATAATTTTAAACTCAATTTATGGTTACTGTGGTTTTCCTGGAGCAAGATGGTATGCAAAAGAAATGATAACAGAATTATATGAATTAGTTAGAAGCAAGATACAGGAAACCATTAAAAGCTTAGAGAAAGCAGGATTTATAGCATTATACGGTGATACTGACAGTTGTTTTGCAGTTGTTCCTAAAAGCAAAACTAGAAAAGAGTTAGAAAACTTTGTTGAAAAATATAACAAGAATTTACCCGGAGTAATGAAATTAGAGTTTGAAGGATTTTATAAGAGAGGCATTTTTGTAACCAAAAAAGAAGGAGGAGCCGCAAAAAAACGTTACGCTTTAATAGACTTTGAAGGAAACTTGAAAATCGTTGGCTTTGAATATGTTAGAAGAGACTGGTCAAAGTTAGCTAAAGAAACACAAAAAGAAGTCATTAACGCAGTGCTATTAGAAGGCAAACCAGAGAAAGCAATAGAAATAGTGAAAAAGAAAATAAAAGAATTAAAGACAGGAAAAGTAAAGAAAAAAGAATTAATAATTTTAACTCAATTAAAAAGAAGCATTGCCAAATATGAAAACATTGGACCACATGTAATGGCAGCAAAAAAAGCTATAGCTAAAGGCAAACAAATTAAAGTAGGAGACATACTAGAATTCATTATTACAAAAAACGGTAAAAGCATTTCAGACAAAGCAATGTTAGCAGAATTTGTTAAAGAAGGAGAATACGACACAGACTACTACATAAACAATCAGTTGCTGCCAGCAGTCATGAAAATTATACGCGAGTTAGGTTGTACAGAAGAAGACTTAAAACACGGAGGAAAACAACAAACTCTTGGAGGATGGAATTAAATTAGTTTCTCTTTAATCAAGAACTCTTTAACAATTTCAAAGATTTTTTGATGGCCTTCATTGTTTGGGTGTTCGCCGTCAGCAAGCAGTTTCTTGTAATCCAATGCAGAAAATTTCTCAAATAGCTCGCAAAACAAAACCCCTTCTTTTACACAAACTTTTTTGATTGCTACATCATATTTTTTAATAAACTCGTTCTTGGAAAAAAAATCTTTATTCCAAGGCAAAGGATTAGTTTTAGATTCATCAACTGGAGTTAAGCCAACAAAAATGATTTTGCTTGAAAACTTTCTTGCTTTTGCAATTAACTTTGCAAGGTTTTCTTTAAACTCTTCAAAATTAACATAGTTATCGTTTTTGCTTTGAACAAAACCAGCATCATTAGCTCCAATAGCAAAAACAACAATTGTTTCTATGCCTTCATCAATTCTTTGTTTTGATTCAAACTCAAACCTTTCAAGCAAGTCAAGGCTAGAATTACCGTCAACGCTTTGATTGTAAATTGAAATGTAATCAATTAGAAAAAATTCTGGGTTTTTTAAGGTTTGGTTGTCAACAAACTTTTTTAACCTTTGAACCCAGCCACCTTCAGTATCCCAAAAGCCTTGAGCTATGCTGTCACCAAAAACAAGCAAGTGAGTCATACCAATAATAACTAGAAAAAACTTAAAAAGCAATCATTTAAAAAGAAAAAAACTGTTAATTTTAAAATGAGCAAAATTACTGTTGTTGTTCCAGTACACAACGAAGAAACTACAATTAGAAAAGTATTAAAAGACCTAATAATGTTAAAACAACAAAATATCATTCAACAGGTAATTGTTGTCAATGATGGCAGTACCGATGGCACAAGCAGAATTGTTGAAACCTTCAAAAAAGAAGTGCAACACATAAAGTTTGCAAAAAATCTAGGAAAAGCTTCTGCTTTCTATGTTGGCGCAAAAAAATGTAAAGAAAACGGTTCAACCATAATGGTTATGGTAGATGGAGATTTAAAAGGAATTTCAGCCGAACAAATGACTAGATTAATTAACCCTTTAATTAAAAAAGGAACCCTAATGACAATTGGCACAGTTAAAGGGGACAGCCCCCATTTAAGTGGCCAAAGGGCAATAAAAATGTCTGCATTAAAACCATTATTATACTCAAAAAATAAAAATTGGCTAAACCTTATCGCAGGATTACAAAAGAAACGTACTGGAACAAGGTACACATACCACCGAGCAGGGTATGGAATTGAATACGCATTAAATTATTTAATTGGTGGGAGGGAGTTCTTTTCAAAAGGAACTCCTACAACTGCCAAGTACGTAGAAACCCTGTTTGAAGCAGGAAACTGTTCTAACGAGAGAGTTGATGTTTCTATAAAAAGAAAACTCGCAGTAGGCATAGAACCAGGCACTACTGATAAATTAATACTGGAAAGACTAGCAAAACTAAAGAAGGTTCGAAGAAAACGATTTGAATTAAAGATGCAAAAAAAATACCCTTTGTTCCCGCGATAAAAAGCAATACTTTAAAAAGAAAAAAACTGTTATTATTGCATGAAAAAATTGTTTTTAATCTTGTTTTTAATTCTTTTTTCTGGAATGGTTTTTGCTGGAGATCTAGCTTTAGAAGACATTAGTGCAACAAGCATTCAAAGAGGGGAAAGCACTTTAATTACTGC
>JBDRCV010000061.1:0-13557 GCA_043821385.1 archaeon
TGTTTTCTGCTCGTTACAGGCCTTACGCTAGAGAAGCATTTAACTGTGTTTTTCGAAGACTGACTTTAAGAAAGTGTAACACGAGTTTTGACAAGAAAATGAAGATGAAGATTTCTTCAAGGCTTGCAACAAAAAACGAGAAACTTGGAAGAGTTGTTTTCAAGCACTTTGAAATAATTTCATGGATTTTTACTATAATTTTATTTTTATCTCTTGCATATTCTGCTTATAGTGCATACAACTTGTACATGTATGGTACTTGTGACCCATTGGACCCTGGCTCTTGCCCTTTCACTCTAGACATGACTGCAGTGGAAGAAGCAGGCTGTAATTGTAACTTTGAAATAACTGACTGTAACAGCGATGCTTTAACAGCTTGTGAAGGCGATTGTGATTGTTTAAAAGAAGAATGCGAGATAAATTACTCACCGATGGGAGGTTAAAACAATGAGTGAAGAAGAAAATGTTAGCGAACCAGTAAATGTTAGCGATTCAGTAACAAAGCCAGTAGAAAAAAAGACTAAAAGGCAGGGTAATTTGCCTTTAATTGGTTTGACTGCAGTAGTGTTAATTTTAGCTGTAAGCGTTGCAGTTGTTGGCGTAACAGTTAATGAAAAAATAACTGGTTTAGAGTTAATGGTTAAAGAATTAAAAGATAACGCGGGTACGGGAGGCAATGTTCAAGTTAAACCTTCAGAGCCAGTTCAAGCTCCGCCAGAATTTAATTTAGAGGAATTAATGGATGACGACCCAGTTAAAGGAAACTCAAATGCTCCAATTACAATCGTTGAATTCAGTGAATTCCAGTGCCCTTATTGTGGCGCGGCTTATGGTTCAAATGCGGCTTTGATTGCAAAGTTTCAGGAATCAGATCCTTCTTGGGAAGCACCATACGGCAAAGTAATGCAGGAGTATGTTGATACAGGCAAAGTAAGGTATGTTTTCAGGGACTTTCCTTTAAGCTTTCACGAGAACGCTCAAAAAGCTTCAGAGGCATCACAGTGTGCTTTTGAACAAGACAAGTTTTGGGAATACCATGACTTACTTTTTGAAAACCAGGAAGCTTTAACTGTTCCTGACTTAAAGTCTTACGCTGAACAATTAGGTTTGAATACAACACAGTTTAATGATTGCCTGGATTCAGGAGAATACGCTCAAGAAGTTCAAGATGACTTAGCTTACGGCCAGTCAATTGGAGTTAGTGGAACACCAACTTTTTTCATTAACGACAAAGTAATTGTCGGAGCAAGAGGCTTTGCAGACTTCAAACAATTAATTGAAGCAGAACTAGCTTTACTGGAAGAATAATTATTCTTCCAACTTTTTCTTTTTTTATTTTTCAAAAATTAAAGTAGTGGAATAATTATCAATTCCATTAAAAGAATCTTTAACTGTTACAAAGAATTCGTTTTCAAAGTTTTTTGGAAAACTAGTTGAATAAGAACTGCCATTAAAAGTCATTAACTTTGACTGCCATTTGTTTTCAGCAAAATAATTTAATGAAACGTCTGTAATGGTTACACCACTTAAATCATAGTCAATTACTGCAGTAACGTTTTCATTATCAGAGTAATCTAAACTAATCTCTGGTGTTCCGCGGTCAAAGAAAACAATTTGAATGAAAGCTTTAAGCGAACTCCTGTACTCGTCAGAGTCAACTGTATGCCCTGAGTCAACGTACATTAAACTCTTGTCTGTTAAAGCGTTATAGAATGATTCAATTGAATGGTAAGGAATAACGGAATCTTGTAAACCGTTATTTAATTTAATTGGAATTGTAAGTAAGTCAGAAAAATAGTAAGCGTCAGTTGCTTGCAGGAATTCTTGACCAAAGTCAGTTGTCAAGTCAGGAAAACTGTCTTTAATTACTCTAACACCGTTTTCTTCTCCAAACTCTTCAAAAATCCAGTCCATTTTTCCACCGTAAACTCCTGACGTCCAAACACCTTTAATTCTTGAATCAACTGCTGCTGGAATAAAAAGACTTTCTCCTCCCTTGCTTAAACCACCAACAACAAACTTGCTAACCCCAAGTTCTTTTTCTGCTAAAGTCATTGCCCTCAAAATAGTGTTACCGTACTGTACTTTTAAGTCCCATGAAAAGTCTCTTGTTTCACTGACTTTTTTTAAAGCAAAATCCCTGTAATCTGAAGCTGAATTCATTCCATGATGGCTGCCATAATAAGGGTTTAGTAAAATTACTAGCAAGTTTAATTCACTTGCAATGCTATAACCTATTTCACTTTCAGTTCTGCCAAGGTTTCCAAAATCCAGAATTATTGCTTGGTTTCCATTATAGTTTTCTGGTTTAATGATTGTCATTCTGGCATCCCAGTCTTCATTGTGAGCTGTGTGACTGTAAAAAGTCATTCTCTTAATTTCAAGTTTTGTTCCTTCAAACTCTTTTATTTCTTGGTTTACAATTCTTTCCTGAAAGTTGTCAGTTTTATTTATTTCTAGAAAGGCATAAAAGTCAAAAGGATAACCTTTTTCTGTTTGAATTGGTGGTTCTATTGGCGGAGTTATTGGCGTGTTGTCATCAGGCACTGGCTCAACTGGCTCTATTGGCTCAAAAGGTTTCTCATTTAATGGTTGTTCTGGTTGTTGAATGCAGCCGCTAAAAAAAATTAAAGCCAGAATTATTCCAATAAACAGTATTTTTTTCATTTAAACCTATTAACAATAACATTATATATTATTTAACCTTTTTTATTGCTGGTGAAAAACATGAAATTAAAGTTAATTGTTTTAATGGTTTTAATTACAGCAAGTTTAATGTTTTCTGGTTGTGTTACGGAAACTCCAACTCCAAACAATGAAGTTAGTCCTGGTGGTTCTGATGGTGGTTTAATTAAGGCTCCTGACAATCAGGAACAAACAGTTCAAGAACAAGCTTTATATGAGTGCCAGTTGTTGTGTGGTAATGCTGCATTAGGCGGGCGAGACTTAAGTATGGGGCCTTGTTTGTCAAACGAAGTTATTCCTGACTGGGTTTGTGATATCGCACACAATCCAAGACAAGACGTTGACAACCTGCCGGAAAACCAGTGTACTGCTTTCAGAGAAAAACTTGCAAGTCATTTTATTGAATTAAATGAAAACTGTGAAACCATTCAAATTCAGTGAAAGAATTCATTGTAATTCATTGTTTTTCTTTTTTTTCAAGTTGTTACATTTATATAAGTTTGTATATATACATATTTGTATGAAGGCTCAAGGGAGTTTGTTTGAATTGCTTCAAAAAACCTTACAAAAAGGAGTTTTACATTACCCTACTCTTAAGACTGTCTTGTCTGTGGAAAAAGTTTTAAAGAATGCTAATAATCTTTTAAGCAGGGAACAAATAAAGGAAAAATTACCGACAAAAATTCAACATCAAACTCTTAACCTAATTATTGAATATTTAGAGGAAAGTGGGAAAGTTTTTATTGGAAAAAAAGGGGTTGTCTGGACTCACAATAAAAACCCTAAATTCTTAAAACTTCTTGAGCAAAGCACTCAAGTGAGATAAGAATGAAAGAAAAGAAAATAAGAGTTTTGTTTAGCCCTGATTTTGATTCTGATTATATGGAATTGTTGGAAGAAATTGAAGTTGAAACTAGAAAAGGAATTAGGAATAGCTTTAACATGCAGTTAGCAAAGGCGATTAATAGGGCAATTGAGTTACTTAAAATCAATCCTGAGTATGGAGTTCACGTTCCAAAAAATAGGATTCCTAGAACTTTTATTGAAAAATATGAAATAAATAATTTGTGGAAAGTTAACTTACCTGATAGATGGAGATTATGTTATACTTTAAGAACTAATCGAATAGAAGTGCTTGTTGTATTGCTTGGGTTTATGAGTCACAAAGATTATGACAAACTTTTTGGTTACAGGAGAAGATAGCTCCCTTTTTTTAAACTTTTAGTTCTTTGACTTACTTAGTGTTTTAAAGTGAGTGAAGTTTTTGATACTGGAATTGTTGGGGCTGGTCCGGCTGGGTTAACTGCCGCAATTTATTTGGCTAGGTATAATGTTAAAGCAATTGTTTTTGGAAAAGATTTTGGAAAAGTAGCTGAAACTTTTGTAATTGAAAACTTTCCTGGTTTTAAAAGTGTTAGTGGTTTAGCTTTAAGCCAGAAAATGATTGAACAAGTTAAAAGTTTAAACGTTCCAGTTGAATTAAGTAAAGTTAGTGGAATAAAAAAAGAAAAAGAGTTATTTGTTTTAACTGTGGAAAACAAGGAATTTAAAGTTAAAACAATTATTATTGCAACTGGTTTAAAGACTCGAGAACTAGGAATTCCTGGAGAAAATGAGTTCAAGGGCAAAGGAGTAAGTTATTGTGCTACTTGCGAAGCTGCATTCTTTAAAGATAAGGTTGTTGGAGTCATTGGCGGAAGTGATGCTGCAGCTGAAACTGCTTTGCTTTTAAGCGAGTTTGCAGGCAAAGTAACAATTTTTTACAGGAAAGCAAAATTACGCGCTCAACCAATTCTAGTAAAAAAAGTTTTAGAAAACAAGAAAATTAAAGTTGTTTATAATTCAAATGTTGTAAAAGTAATGGGAAGCAAGTTTATGGAAAAAGCATTAGTGGACGTTGACGGTGACAAGAAAGAATTTGTTTTGGATGGATTATTTGTTGAAATTGGTTCTAGTCCTGATTTAAGTTTTATTGAAGGACTTGGAGTAAAAGTTGACAAGCAGGGATTTATTGACTGTAATATAAGTCAAGAAACTAATGTTAAAAACGTTTTTTCTGCAGGAGACATTACAAACAATTCAAATAATTTAAAGCAAATTACTTGTGCTTGTTCTGAAGGAGCAATTGCGGCAAACGCAATCTTTAAGTTATTAAAACAAAAATAAAAAAGGAGGTAATGAAAATGGTTGAAGTAATAGTTTATTCAACGCCAACTTGTCCTTACTGTGTAATGTTAAAGGATTGGCTGAAAGAAAAAAAAGTTAGTTTCACTGACTTTAATGTTGCGGAAGATACTGTAAAGGCAAGTGAAATGATTGAAAAAACTGGTCAAAGAGGTGTGCCGGTTACAAGTGTTAATGGAACTTTTGTTGTTGGTTTTGATAAAGCGAAGTTAAGCGAGCTTTTAAGTTTAAAGGAGTGATTGAAATGAGTTTTTTGGTTGCACAAGAACACGAGAAATGTATTTCTTGTGGTGCTTGTGTTGGAGTCTGCTCTGAAAACTGGGTTATGGGAAGTGACGGTAAAGCCAGGCCTTTAAAACCCCGCGTTCAAGAAGTTGGATGTAATAAGAAAGCAGAAGAAGTTTGTCCAGTGAAAATCATTCACGTAACAGAAGAATAGTTTTATTTTTTTAGCATTCTTTGTGTTGGTGGTCTAGGGAAAGGTATTCTTATTTGATTTGACCTTCTTTTTCTTTTAAACTTAAACTTAACTTTTTGTTCAAGATGATTTCTTGCTTCTTTTAAAAAGTTAGTGTAAGCTATATAAAATATATTAGTTCATGGATATAATGTTGGAATTTTTTTAAGAAGTTCTTGAGTAGTTTCAACAGACAATGCTATTGAGCCATTATCCACCTTAAACTCTATTTCTGGTGGTTCTCCTGAAGAATATATTGGTTGTGCTTCAGCAAAACATCTTGGATGGTACTCGTATTCGATTGGAAATTTCTTAAAAGCTATTAATTTAGCAGTATCTTTCGCTTCGCGTTGGAACGTATTATGAACAAAGTTTTTAGGTTTATTAATTGTTGGGATTGGAATTTCATGAACAAATAAAAACTTTAAAAGTGTCCCATAAAAGCTTAGTCCAGGGGAATTCAAATGATTTATGAATACATCTTTTCCTTCTCTAGTTTGTTTTATATTCAAATCCAAACCCTGATGAACATAAGCAGTCGTTGTAACTCTTTTTTCTTTTATGGTTATTATTTTTTCAATAGACATGTTATAACAATACCTCTCAAACTTTTTAATTCTTTCCAAAAAAGGATTTAATTTTATTGATGATTTTAACAGTTTGTCTGAAACTGTTAAAGAGGAGATTTATAAAGTAATTACTGAAGAAAGCCGGGTTCTGCAGGTTGGATGGAACGATTATATAAAAGATAACCAGTTTATTGCTGTAGAAAAAGAAGGTGTCCTTGTTTCATTTTTGGTTCACAAGATTAGACCAAGAACTGAACTTAGTGATAATTGGTTTATGTGAACAACAAAAGACTACAAACTGTTAAGAAATTTTTACAAAGAATTCAAAATGAGTCCTGGAGTTTACTGGATTAAAAGATTAAAAGATTAAAAGATAAAGGAATAACTTTTGTTAGAGTTTCATTAAAATGCCCTGGAAAAATAATGTTTAACAGACTAATTAAACAAGGATTGTTAAAAGAGCGCAAGGGTGATATGGGAATATATGAAATCGATCACAAAAAATTTGAAAAAGCTGGAGAATTAATGAATCCAAAAAATACTAGAATTCTTCCAAGAGGAAAACCTTATACTAGAAAGGCAGGAAAGTAAACTAAGCTCTTGTGTGTCAAAACCTTTTTAAGTAACTTTAGTGTTTAATGTTATTGGGTTTTCATGGGTTATTCTGGTTTAAGGGGTTTGCGAAGGCATTATAATGCTGACATTACTACCCAAACTAATTTGAGTTTTCCTGAACACTCAACTCAAAGTGGTTTGTGTTCTGTTTGTAGTTTATGTGGTTCTTGTGAAACTGGAAGCAAGGCTAAAACTGGTAGCGCGGTTTTTCCAAAACCTTTTGGTTTAATGCAGTTTGGAGCAGAAAAAAGAATGCCTTCACTGCATGACTTGCAGGTTTTGCCTGAATTGTTTGGTGAAGGAGTTGACTTTACTAAAGTTAAAACTAATTGTGAAATAGGCGGGTTTAAATTCAAGTTTCCTGTAAGCATTGCTGGTATGGGTTCAACAAAGGTTGCTCATAAGCGTGGTTTTGAGTTAGCTGAAGGAGCGGCTTTAGCTGGAATTGGAGTTGTTGTTGGAGAAAACGTTTTGAACACTTATGGAGAGCAAGGCTTAAAGTCTAGAATTAAGCCTTTCACTGACAATTACAAGAAGTTTGGTGCAATGATTGTTCAAGCTAATGCAATTGAATTACAGCAAGGTGTTCTAGAAAAAGCTAAGTCAATGGGTGCAATGGGTTTTGAAATAAAGTTAGGGCAGGGAGCAAAACAAGGCATGGGTGGAGAAATAGAATTCTCTGATCCAGAGAAAGCAAAAAAGTACAAGAAACTTGGTTACACTATACTGCAAACTGATGCTGGGCATTATCAAAGGCACGCTAAACCAGGAAGTTTAAGTGAAAAAGAATTGTTAAACACTTTAATTAAGTACGCTAAATTTGATTTGCCTTTATGGATTAAAACTGGTAATGGTGCTGGAATAATTAAACTAATTAATTTCTTAGAGAAAGCAAAAAAAGATCATTCTCTGCCAGTAACTTGTTTGACTGTTGATGGTTTTGAAGGTGGAACAGGAATGAGTCCTTGGAGTATAATGAATGAAACTTCTTTGCCTTCAGCAACAATAATGGGTTTAATTGAAAAAAAACCTTCTTTTGACATTCTTTTAGCTGGCGGTTTAAACCATGGAGTAGATGTTGTAAAATCAATGATGCTTGGAGCAAGTGGTTTTTCTTTAGGCAGAGCTTTTTTGATTGCTGCAAACGTTAAAAAAAGTCTTGGAGTAAAAAATTATGTTAATGCAATTAAAGAAGAATCTCAAATGTTTTGTGCAACTCAAAGAATTTCAAGCATTAGTCAATTAAAAAAGAAAAAAAACAATTTGGTTGCATTGTCATTGGATGCAGAGAGAATGTTTAATGTGCCTTGCAGTCCGAAAAACTTGTAATTAATTTTAATTTAATTTTTCAATCCTAATTCTTTTCTTTTTAATTTAATTTCTTCCAGAATGTTTTTTACTGCTTCGTCTGGAGTAGTGCCAAGTAATACTTTGCTGCCAGTAATTTTCTTTAAGTCTTTGGTTAAAAGGTTTACAATCATTTTGCTTCCAGTCACTGGTGGCACAGGGTTAAGGTGAGTTGTAATGCCTAAAGCTAAAGCCCAGGTTCCAATTGCAACAGCTTTTTCTGCCATATATTCTGGCGCACTAGCAATAACAGGTAATTGTGAAACAGGAATTTTAGTGTAATTGCTTAAAGCGTTAATAATGGTTTCAAGTCTTGAATTGTCAACACAAGAACCAATGTATAAAACTGGTGGTAATGAATCAAAGTGGTTTTTGTTAGCAATTGAAGTTAAAACTTTGTCTAGTTTTTTTCCAGCAAACTCTTTTGAAGCCTTAAAACTCATTAAGCCTTCTTGTGCTAGAGAGTGAGCCATGCAGCCGGTTGCAAGAATTAAAACGTTTTTTTCTAAAAGTTTTTTTGCTATTGTTTCGCCAAACTTTTCTCCGCGAAGTTTTGGGTTACGACAGCCAACTAACGCCACAACACCATAAATGTCTCCTTTTTTTATGGCGTCAACTAAAGGCTTTAATGGTTCTTTTTTGTTAACGTTTGAAAGTAATCCAGCTAGGGCTTCAAAGCTTACTCCGCCAATTACTTCGCTTGTCTTGTTTGGAATTAAAACTTTGTTTTTATCCCTGTTAGCGTAATTTTTTACTGCAATCAAAACAATTTTTCTTGCCTGCTCGTCAGCGTTTTCAACATGGAATGGAACATGTATCGCGCGAGGAATTCTTGCAACCATTGTAGTAATTATTTTAGTGTGATAACATTCAGAGACATCCTGTAAGGAAGGGTAAATGCATTGAGTGTCAACAACCATTGCTTCTAGTGCTCCGGTTACAATTGCTAGTTCTGATTGTAAAATGTGTCCTGCTGCAGGAATTCCTAAACGCATTAACACTTCATTTCCAGTACAGCAGACTCCTACAACGTTTATTCCTTTAGCTCCAGCTTTTTTTGCTTCCATTAAAAGTTTTTTTGAGTGTTCAACAATTTTTTCTGACAACAATGGAACGTGACCGTGCACTGCAATGTTAATGTAGTTTTCTTTTATTACTCCTAAGTTAGAGTAAGTTTTGGTTATTGTTGGCGTGCCAAACAAAACGTCTTGAATGTTTGTTGTTAGTTGTAGTCCAGCATAACCGTCAGCTAAAGAAGTTCTTAAAGCTGAAAGCATTAAAGTTTGAGGGTTAGCGTCATTGCCTAAAGTTGTCTGGTGTAAAACTCTTGAAGTTTCTAAGTCAGCGTTAACTGGTAAAATGTTTAATTCTTTCCATTTTTTTATGTTTTCTTTGGTTGCAGTAATCTTTAACCAGTTCAAGTAATCTCCTTCACTTTTATGAAAGACTCCTTCTTGTCTTCTAAAGTCTTCTAATGCTTCAAGTGCAACTCTTTCTGCAACTTTTAAAATTGGTCCCTCGCTTTTCTTTCCAAGTTTTTTTGCCAGACTTCTTAATTTTGCTTCGTCTTTAATTTTGTAAGCAGTAGTTTTCCCTAACGCAATTTTATGCAATGCCATTACTATTTCTCTTGCATGGTCAACGTGGCAGGCAGTGCCTGCTGCAACTGTTCGTAAAAAGTTTCTTGCAATAATAGTGTCAGCATTAGCACCACAAATTCCTTCCTCTGATTTTCCGGGAATAATCTTGCAGGGCCCGGCAAAGCAATTCTTACAGCACACGCCGCTTAACCCAAAACTGCATTGTGGTTGTTGTTCTTCAAACCTGTCATAATAAAGTTTAACTTTGTCTTTCACTGCTTTCAATTTTAGTTTCTGATTCACCCAAGTCATAGCATTTAAGAAAGGCTTTCAAGTTTAAAAAGGTTTTCTTGAAGAAAAGTTTATTAATGTGTAAGACTTTAAGTTATAATTGAGTGTTATGCCTTTTTTTAAAAAAGCTAAAAAGTTTAAAATGCCGAAAAAAACTGACTTGCCAGATCCAAATGCTTCTGCTCATAATTCAGGTGTTGAAATTATGAGTTCAAAAAAAAGAGGGCGTTTTGCTACTTTTTTGCAAACAGTTTTGGGCAGAAGGCCTCGTAGTTTAATTTCAAGAATTAAGGAACCTGAAAAACGTTAACATTTTCTTTTTGAATTGTCTTAATTCGTGTTTTGAACTAAATTGTTTTTTAAAGACTTAAAGGTTAACAATTTAATTCAAAGCAAAAGAAAACTTAATTAACAACTTAAAACATTTTCTGGTTATGAATTCAACAGTCAAGGAAGTTTACTGTTTTAAGTGTAAAATGAGTTTTGATTTCAATGACAACTTGTTTTATTGTCCTAATTGTGGTTATTCTTTAGACATTAAGTATGATTACAAGAAAATAAAGGAAATCATTTCAAACGACAGGCACTTTAAAACTCACTTGATTTCTCACTGGAAGTACTGGCCTTTTTATCCTTTACATGATTTCAAGAAAAAAGTTTCTTTAGGTGAAGGTTGTACGCCTTTAATTCAGTCAAGTCATTCAAAGAATTTAATGTTAAAGTTTGAGGCTTGTAATCCGACTGGTAGTTTTAAGGACAGAGGCAGTGCAATTGAAGTTTCAAGAGCAAGAGAATTAAAAGCAAGAAAACTTGTTTGTGCTACAACAGGTAACATGGGTGCAAGCATTGCATTCTATGCTAACAAGGCTGTTATTCCGGCAGTAATTTTTGTTCCAAGTTTTACTCCAAAAACAAAACTAGAACAAATAAAAGCTAGTGGTGCAAGAATTGTTAAAGTTAAAGGAAACTATGATAAAGCTTTAAAGAAGTCAATTGTTTTCGCAAAAAAACATAACTGTTATTTGACTGGAGATTATCCTTTGCGTGGTGAAGGACAGAAAAGTGTTGGTTTTGAAATCTGTGACCAGTTAAACTGGAGTGTGCCAGAAAACATTGTTTTGCCAATTGGTAACGGTACTCTTTGTTTTGCTGTGTTTAAAGCTTTTCAGGAATTAAAGTTAGTTGGTTTAACAAATAGAATGCCAAAAGTTATTGGAGTGCAGTCAAGTGAATGCATGCCTGTTACAAGAAGTTTTGAAAGAAAGTCAAAAGAAATTATTTTGAGCAGGAAAGAAGAAAAAGCTGGCACGATTGCTACAGCAATTAACTGTAATCTGCCGGTTGATGGATTGGAGGCATTGTTTGCTTTAAGAGAAAGCAAGGGTTTTGGTTTAAGTGTTACAGACAAGCAAGTTTTGGGAGCAAGAAAATTGTTAGCAGAAAAAGAAGGGTTGTTTGCAGAGCCTTCTGGAGCAGTAAGTTTTGCTGGTTACTTGAAAGTTAAAAGAAAGTTGAAAGGTAAAACTGTTTGTGTTGTTACTGGTCATGGTTTAAAACAACTAACAATTTCCTAAAAATATAACTTGCAGTAATAGTTGTAATTTTTGTTTTATCAATTAAAGGATTAACTTCAACTAAGTCAAGGGCAACAAGATTCTTATTATTTAAACCTGAAATCATTTCAATTAATTCTTTTGTTTGTAAACCGTAAATGCTTTCATTACAGCCAGTGCCAGTTAATAGCCAAGCATTTAAAACATCAATGTCAACTGACAAATAAAAATCGTTTTTTCCAATAAATTCTTTTATTTTCTTAGTTGTTTTTTTTAACCCTTGTTTTTCTATTTCATCCAAAAAAACGAATTCAAGTTTTCCTTTAAACTTTTTTAATTCTTTAGAGTAATCTTTTTCAGTGAATTCTTTTACTCCAACAACAATTATTTTGTCAACTATTTCTTGTTCCAGTAAAAGATAATTAAAGTTTCCGTGAAACAATTTTTCAGAGTAATCTTGCCAGCAGTCAGTGTGAGCGTCAAAAACAATTAAATTAAAACTTTTTTTTCTTGCTTTTTTTAAAGCATTACAAGTCATAAAAGTTATTGAATGGTCTCCGCCAATAAAAAACGGTTTAAGGCCAGGTTTTTGTTCTAATAGTTTTTTTGTTGTGATTTCAACTCTTTTAATTGTTTCTTCAGTGTTACCGTGAACTACTTCAAGGTTTCCAAAGTCAACAAAAAATTCTTCAACGTTTTGTTTTGTTGGCTGGTGAAAATAATTAGTGTTTTTTAGTTCTTCTCTTAAAGTGTTTGGCGCAAAACGTTGTCCAGGAAAACCAACAGTGCAGGAATCCCATGGTAAGCCAATTAACCCAATTAATGGTTTTTTTGAGTTAGTCAAAACTAGGTTCTCTTTATTCAAGTAAAAATCCATTTTCAAACCTTAATTATTTTAATCTTGAAATTTTAATGTTTGGACCGTATTTAATGTATTCTACTTCTGTTCCTGCTGCTAAGTCTTTGAATTCTTCGTCTGCGTTAACTTCCAATGTTTGGTAACTTGTTAAATCCATTAACTGTAGTTTATCTCCAATTTTTGCTATTACTTGAGCTGAACTTTTTTCAATGATTGGTGATTCTGCTTCTGCTGACGTTGGTTTCATTAAAGTTTTCTTTTGGTTTACAAAAACTCCTGTTGCAGTTATTCTGGCTTTAGCGGAACCGTGTTTTCCTGGCTTACTTTTTTCTTTTCCAATGATTTTGCATGGAACATCATCAATTAAAACGTAATTGCCAACTTTTAGTTGTCCTACTTCAACAAACTTTTTTTCCATTATTTTTCCCCCTAAAAAAGACTATAAAATTGAACAATAAAACGTTTTTAAAATTGTTTGTTGAAAGTTTTAATTATTAACAGTTATATTATTATTGTTTTTGTTATGTTGAAGGGGGGCTGTGTTGTTTGAAAGAATTAAAAAAGGTTTAAAGTTTGGAAAGAAAACCCAGCCAGATAAAGCGTTAGCTGTTTTTGTTGATGGGCCAAACATTTTGCGAAGAGACTTACAAATTAATTTAACTGACATCAAAACAAATCTTTCAAGGTTTGGAGTTTTAAAGGTTGGAAAAGTTTTTTTAAACCAGTATGCTTCAAATAAGTTAATTGAAGCTGTTGCTAATCAAGGTTTTGAGTCAGTTATAACTGTTGGGGACGTGGATGTTTCAATGGCTGTTGAAGCAACCGAGCATGTTTTCAACCAGCATGTTGACGTAATTGTTTTGGTTACTCGTGATTCAGATTTTCTTCCAATTTTAATGAAAGCTAAAAGGTATGGAAAGGAAACAGTTGTGTTTTTGGCAGAGGAAGCTTCGGCCGCTGCATTAAAAAACACTGCCGATCATATTGTAGTATTAGATAAAGTAGATAAAAGTGTGATGAAATGAATTTACCGGTATGTAATCCAATAGAACAAGGTTTGAGTTTGAATGAAACTGATGTTAAAAAAATGTTATTTGATTTAACTTCTCATGATTTCACTGGTTTTGTTAGTGCTACAGTTGAAGGAGTTAATGGTTTAGAGGAGTCCTTGTTATTGTTTAAGAAGGGTTTGCTTGTTGCAACAAATTTTTCTTACTTGAAATTTAATTTAAGTTTTTTAGGTAATGATTCAATTAAAAGAGTTTTTAACTCTCTTGCTGCAAATCACGGAGTTCTTGATGTTTTTGGTTTAACTTCACAACAACTTGATTTAGTTTTAGCGTTCAACGAAAAATCTCGTTTACCTCAAAATCTTTCAAGAAAAGATTTAAATTCTTTTTACTCTTCTAATTATCAG
>JBDRCV010000062.1:0-6869 GCA_043821385.1 archaeon
TCCTTTATTTTTAAGCTTGTAGCTAATCCACTGCCTAAATGAATTTTGCCTGAAATCTCGAACCCAATGTAATGATTTAATTTAGCTTTTTCTTCCAGCATTTTCCTTAAATCTTCAATTGTTAAAACTTCTTCTAAATTCCTTGTAATTAACTCTAGTTTTTCGTCTACTTGCATTTCTTTCACCTTTTCTTACTTATAATAAAACTCTTTCTTTTTTTAAAGCCTTTCTCAATTTCTTCCAAATTCTATTATTCCTTTTTTTCTCAATTTCCTTAAATGTCTCCATAAAGTTGTTTTTGGAATGCCTTTCTCTAAGTTCACGCTTTCAACTAAATCGTTTGCACTAGAAAACTTATTGTTTGAAATTATTTCAAGAACTAGTTTTTGCGTTTTACTCCAATCGCTCTCGCTATTCAATACAAGAATAGCTTGAGCTGTAGATAGTGGAATCTTTCACGCAGCATAATAATTAAGTTTTCAAAGAAAAAGCTTTTAAAACAGGTAGTGCCATTTACTATCATGCCTACAATGCGTTCAGGGTTTCATCATTATCATAAAAGAATTAAACTTCAAAAAAAGTTACAATCAATTTCCAGTTCAAACTCAAAAACCAGGTTTGTTGACAAACTAATTTATTTTGCAGCAGTTTTCGGGCCAATAATTACTATTCCACAATTACTTGAAATTTTTTTAACTCAAAGCGCTCAAGGAGTTTCAATTATTTCTTGGAGTGGTTTTCTTTTAGTTTCATTTATTTGGCTTGCTTATGGTTTTCTTCACAAATACAAGCCAGTTATTTTTGCAAACGTTTTGTATGCAGTCTTTCAATTAGGAATAATTATTGGAATCTTTTTGTACGGTTAAAATTTATTTTAGTTTCACTGCAGTCCCATAACACAACATTTCTGCTGCTCCTCGCATGACTTCTGCTGTCATAAACCTAACGCAAATTATTGCGTCAGCATCTAATTTTTCTGCTTTTTCAATCATTCTCTGAAAAGCTTGTTCTCTTGCTTCAGTCATCATTTCCGTGTATTCAGAAACTTCGCCGCCAACAATGCTTCTTAAGCTTGCAACAAAGTCTTTTCCAAACCATTTAACTCTAACCGTGTTTCCTCTGACAATTCCAAGAACTTCTTTAACAGTTTTTCCTGGAACGTTTTCAGTAGTGCTTATTATCACCTTTCAACCACTTCCTTTCTTTTTTCATAGTAATTAATCTTTCATGACTAACACTAATTAATCCAATTATTACTCCAACAATCATTAAACAAATTCCTAACTGTATTACTCCAAGGCTTGCGGTTTCATCAACCCAGACAACAAACCATGAAACAACCAATAACACTATTCCAATAATAAAAATTACTGCAGCACTAAAATCCATTGAATTCATTTAATCACCTAAAAATCAACTTCTTTAATATTCTTAACATACTTAAGGTCTTTAACTTTATCTCTTGCTTTCTCTAATCTTTCATTAAATTTTTCCATGAATTCAGTCATTTTCTCGCAAGCTAATTGTTTTACTTCGCCTGAAAGCATTTTACCGCTCGCATAATCGTCCCTAATCTTCTTTAACTCACTGTCACTTTCAATTAAATGATGTTCTAGTAACATGAACGGCATGTCTTTTTCAATGACTGCTCCAAGCTTTCTTTGTTCTTCAACTGTTTGTTTTCCGCCACTAAAAGCATTATTAATTTTCTTACAAACTACTTTAATGTCTTCAGGAATTTCAATACAGCTTCCAGGCTTACTTTTACTCATTTTAATTTCTCCATCAAGTGACGGAGTAAACTTATGGTAAATTGAAGTAATTGGAGTAAAGTGCTTGTAATTAGAGTCTTTTTTTTGGAAGTCCCTGCATAACCTAATGTGTGGTTCTTGGTCAATGCCTACAGGAATTACTCCAAGACAAGGTTTTTTTAGTTGTGGAAACAACATGTCACCAATTTGAGTTATTGACGCAACAATCCTTGACGGTTCAGCTGTACCATAAGCTGACCTAAACTCGTTTAAAGTCATTTTTTGAGCGGCTTCAACTGCAATCTTTAAAACGTCAGTGTTCTCTGACTGAAAATAAAAAAACGTTTTCTTTGAATCCAAACCCAAAGCAAGGTAAGCTGGAATATGAAACTCTAACGCTCTTTTCCTGGCAACTTCAAGTGAAACTTTTCTTGTAGCCAAAGACTCCAAGTCAGCAATCAACAAGAAAGTCACCGCGTTGTGTTCTTTTTGAAAGTAAGCTATGTTTTCAATAGTCATTTTATTTCCAAAGTGAATTCTGTCAGCTGACGGCATTATTCCAGTCAAAGAATAAATTTGTTTTTTTTCTTTCAAACCACTAGTTAATTCTTTTAACCCGCGACCAGCAAAAGTTATTCCTCTCCTCATTAACCTGTTAGGGTTTTCAAAAGTTTTGTCATTAACCAAGTCTAAACCAAAATCTTTCACTATCCTGTTATAGTCGTCCGGTAATTCCGAACTCCAAGCATCATAACTATAGTTTGCCATTAAAACCAATAAATAAATTACATAAAAGAATATAAAAAGGTTTAGAAGAGTTAATTTTATTGCGTTAAATCTTTTAAGTTGTTTTCAGAGTCTTTTTGCTTTTTTCTATTATTCTTCTAGCAGCAATAATTCCTGTCCCTGAAGCAGAAATTATGCATCTTGTTAATCCCGCTCCATCTCCTGCAGCAAACAAGTTTTCAACATTGGTTTCCAAATTCTTTTTTACTATTGTTTTTAAAGAATAAAACTTGATTTCTGGAGCATAAACAATAGTGTCATTTTCATTTAATCCTGGAAAAACGTTGTTTAATTTTTTTATTGCATTAATGATGTCTTCAATTACTTGTTTAGGGTAAATTAAGTTAATGTCTCCAAAACTAAAAGTGTTTAATGTTGGTTTAACAGAATTATTCTTAATTTTTTCTTTTGTTGTAATTTCTTGTTTTTTTAAGTCCCCTAACCTTTGTATTATTGGAGTTTTTTTTTGAAAATAAGGCAGGCTCTTGAAATGATTGTAATGTTTAATTGTTTCACTTACTGACGGAGACTTTTTTCTATACAGTAATGCAACATTCGTGTTTTTTGATTTCTTTTCTCTAAAAGCATGACCGTTAACACAAACAATATTCATGTTATTTTCCATTACCACAAACCCTGAAGGGTTAGTGCAAAAAGTTCTAATTGTTCCAGTTTCAGTTTTCACGAAAAATTTTGGGTCATAATTAATTTTTGTTATATTTTCAAAAACATTATTTTTTGCTTCTACTCGAACCCCAAAATCCAAGTTAATTGGTTTGAATTTAACTCCTTCTTTCTTGCCTGCATCAAAAAACCACTGTGAGCCAGCTCTTCCAGGACAAGCTAAAACAAACTTGGATTTTATTTCTTGTTCTCCTATTTTAACGCCTAAAACCTTGTTGTTCTTTACAATAAACGAGTCGACTTTCTTGTTTAAAGTAAAATTAATTCCTTTTTTTGCTAGGTTTTCATAAAATTTTGAAAAAATTATTCTAATTTGGTCAGAACCAATGTGCTTTTGCATTATTGGCAGGTACTTTATTTGAACGGTTTCAGCTAATTTCTTTATTTTGTTTATTTGTTCTTTTGACGGAAAAACATAATTGTTTTGAGTATCAAATTCTTCAAAACTTGAAATAATTTTTTGCATAACTTGTTTTGCTTCTTTCTTGTTTTTAGTGAAAGGAACAAAAAGAGCCGTGTATAATGACAGGTTAAGTTTGCCGTCACTAAAACCGCCAGCACCACCAATTCCAGACATTATACTGCAAGGATTACAGTCATTACAACGATTGTTTTTTGGAGAACAAGTTCTTTTTTGCGGTGGTTTCCCTTGGTCTATTACCATCACTCTAAGATTTGAATTAGAAAATTCTTGAGCTGCAAACAATCCAGCAGGCCCAGCACCAACAATAATAACATCAAACACAGTAAAGAAATTCTTGCGTAAGTAATTTATACCTTCTGTTAAAATTAAAGACAATTAACTCTCAACACTAAACAATGAAAACAAAACATGCAAGATAAAACAATAATTATCAGTCAGTCAAAATAATGATTAATAATCAGTCAGCTAAATTAATTATTATTTTCTTGCAAGTAGCTTCAGGGTAAACGTTTCTTCCAACTTTTTTTGTTTTTATTAAGCCATAAAACTGAAGAGTTCTCAAGTCTCTTGAAATTGCTTCTTGTTTTCTTTTTAATTTGCGTGCAATCAAGTTAACAGTCAACTTTTTATTATTAATAATGAATTTTAGTAAGTTAAGCTTTCTTTTACTTACAAGTGATTCAAGCATTTCGATGTTTTTAATATAAATTGTGTGGTCTGGTTCTTTTGCAAGTTTTTCTGGGTGTTCAACTAGTTCACCCATATCTCTAGCAAAGTCTCTTCCGATTCTGATTTCTAAGCTTTTTCTCATTTTTTCCACCTTTCTTTTTTAAAAAATTTTCTTTTCATTTCTTGCCAGTTGTCCTCAATCTCGTTTAGTAGCATTGTCATAGTTTTTTTGTTTAAGTCTAAGGGTATTTTTTCTATTCTTTCTTTGGGTTCAAATAACAAATGCTTGTGAAGAAATCCATGCGAGCAATCAATTCTATACACTTGTTTTGTAATTCCATTAATTTCAGTGTAATAAACTATTTTCAAATCAATTATTTCTCTTTCATTTTCAAAATATTCAATGAAAATGATGTCCTCGTTTGACAACGAGCTATGGTATTTTCTCTTCTTCATGCGAGCCCTCTATAATATATAACTTGTGAGGTTATATTTATACTTTTGGTTTAACTTTCTTCATTCTTCTTTAAGAATACCTTTTTAAACTCTTTCACTAAAAGTTTTTTTAGAACTTTTTTTTGAGGGAAAGAATAGTTTTTTTTTGAGGGGAAACAATGTTATTGTTTGTATTCATTATGGCAGTAATTGCCTTGCTTTTCACTTTATTCTTAAACTATAGAATTTCCAAGGAAAACCCTGGAAACGATAAAATGCAGGAAATTGCTTCACACATTCGTGAAGGAGCAATGAGTTTCTTAAAAAAAGAATACCAGGCAATCGCAGTTTTTGTCGTGATAATGTTTATTGTTTTGTTTCTAGTAATTAATTCTTTTACTGCTGTAGCTTTTGTTATTGGAGCTATAACTTCGGCTTTAGCTGGTTTTATTGGAATGAAAACTGCAACTAAAGCTAATTCTAGAACAACTCAAGCTGCTCGTTCTGGTTTAGATAAAGCGTTAAAAATTGCTTTTTCTAGTGGTGCAATGCTTGGTTTAAGCGTTGTAGGTTTAGGCTTGATTGGAATCACTGGCTTGTACTATGTTTTAACAACTTTTTTTGGTTACACTGACCCGACAACCATTATTTTTGGTTTTGGTTTTGGTGCTTCATCAATTGCTTTGTTTGCTAGAGTTGGCGGTGGAATTTACACTAAAGCTGCAGACGTTGGAGCCGACTTAGTTGGAAAAGTTGAAGCTGGCATTCCTGAAGATGACCCAAGAAACCCTGCAGTTATTGCTGACAATGTTGGAGACAATGTTGGAGACGTTGCAGGAATGGGAGCTGACTTGTTTGAAAGTTATGTTGGAAGCATTATTGCTGCAATGGCTTTAGGTTATCTTGTAATCGGCGTAAATGGTTTAATGCTGCCTTTGTCTCTTGCAGGAATTGGAATAATTGCTTCAATTATTGGCGTTTTATTCGTTAACTTTTGGAAGTCTGATAAAATTCACACTGCTTTAAGAAACGGAACTTATGTTTCTTCAGTTATAATGATTATTCTGGCTTACTTTTTATTCAATTACATGGGAGTTCAAATTGAATTATTTTACACTATGGTTTTGGGTTTGGTTGCAGGACTAGTAATTGGTTATTCAACTGAATATTATACTTCTAATAAGAGAAAACCAACTCAAGAATTATCTAAAACCTCTGAAACTGGTGCTGGCCCAGTAATTATTAATGGTTTGGCTTTAGGAATGTTTTCAACTGTTGTTCCAGTTTTGGTTATTGCCATAGCAATTTATTTTGCTTTTACTTTTGGTGGTTTGTTTGGAATTGCTTTAGCTGGAGTTGGAATGCTTTCAACTTTAGGAATTACTCTTGCAGTTGACGCTTACGGGCCTGTTGCAGACAACGCTGGAGGAATAGCTGAAATGGCTGGACTGCCAAAAGAAGTCAGGCAGAGAACTGATGCTTTAGATGAAGCAGGCAATACAACTGCTGCAATTGGTAAAGGTTTTGCTATTGGTTCTGCTGCTTTAACTGCTTTAGCTTTATTTTCTGCTTTTATTACTGCTGCAAACTTGACTGTAGTTAACTTGGTTGACGTTAATGTTGTTGTTGGATTATTTATTGGGGGTATAATGCCTTTTCTTTTTGCTAGTTTTGCAATGAGTGCTGTAGGTAAAGCGGCTTCAGAAATGGTTACTGAAGTCAGGCGCCAGTTCAAGGAAATTAAGGGTTTAATGCAAGGCAAAGCAAAACCTGATTACAAGCGTTGTGTTGAAATTTCTACGTCTGCCGCAATCAAGAGAATGATTTTGCCTGGTGCTTTAGCAATCATTGTTCCAATTGTTGTTGGCTTGGTTTTGGGTGCGGCGGCAGTTGCTGGATTACTGGCTGGAGCTTTAGTCACAGGCGTTCTTTTAGCTATTATGATGGCTAATGCTGGTGGTGCCTGGGATAACGCTAAAAAGTTTATTGAGGAAGGCAATTTTGGAGGCAAAGGCAGTGCTGCTCACAAGGCAGCAGTCGTTGGAGACACAGTTGGAGATCCTTTCAAGGACACTGCAGGACCCTCTTTAAACATTTTAATCAAGTTAATGAGCATTATT
>JBDRCV010000063.1:0-4149 GCA_043821385.1 archaeon
GAAAGAAGAAAAAGCTGGCACGATTGCTACAGCAATTAACTGTAATCTGCCGGTTGATGGATTGGAGGCATTGTTTGCTTTAAGAGAAAGCAAGGGTTTTGGTTTAAGTGTGACTGATAAAGAGGTTTTGAAGGCTAGAAAAATTTTAAGCGAGAAAGAGGGTTTGTTTGCAGAGCCTTCTGGAGCAGTAAGTTTTGCTGGTTTTCTTAAAGCAGGAAAAAAATTGAATGGCAGAACTGTCTGCATTATTTCAGGCCACGGCTTAAAACAACCAGTAGTTTTCTAAAAATGTAAGAAGCAGTAATTATTGTAATTCTTGTTTTATCAATTAAAGGGTTGACTTCAACTAAATCTAAAGCAACAAGATTCTTATTATTTAAACCAGAAATTATTTCAATTAAGTCTTTTACTTGCAAACCATAAATGCTTTCATTACAACCAGTGCCTGTTGTCAGCCAAGCATTTAAAACATCAATATCTATTGACAAATAAAAATCGTTTTTTCCAATAAATTCTTTTATTTTCTTAGTTGTTTTTTTTAACCCTTGTTTTTCTATTTCATCCAAAAAAACGAATTCAAGTTTTCCTTTAAACTTTTTTAATTCTTCCCTGTAATCTTTTTCAGTGAATTCTTTTACTCCAACAACAATTATTTTGTCAACTATTCCTTGTTCTAATAATAAGTAATTAAAGTTTCCTTGAAATAGTTTGTTTGAGTAGTCTTTCCAAATGTCAGTGTGAGTGTCAAAAACAATTAAACTAAAACTTTTCTTTCTTGCTTTTTTTAAACTACTGCAAGTCATATAAGTTATGCTGTGGTTTCCGCCAGCAAAAAAAGGTTTTATTTCAGGTTTTTGTTCTAACAGGTTTTTAATTGTTTTTTCAAGTCTTTCTATGGTTTCTTCTTGGTTACCGTGAACGACTTCAAGGTTTCCAAAGTCAGTGAATAATTCGTCAACTTTTGTTTTTGTTTTAAAATGGAAAAAATTCGTTTTTCTTAGTTCGTCTCTTAAAGCGTTTGGTGCAAAACGTTGTCCTGGAAAATCTACTGTGCAGGAATCCCATGGAATTCCAATTAACCCAATTAATGGTTTTTTTGAATTAGTTAGAACTAGGTTTTCTTTATTCAAGTATAAGTCCATTTTCAAAAAACCTTTAATTATTTTAAACGCGAAATTTTTACGTCTGAACCGTATTTAATGTATTCTACTTCTGTTCCTGCAGCTAAATTACTGTATTCTTCGTCTGGCAGAACGTCAAAAGTTGCATAACTAGTTAAATCCATTAATTGTAATTTGTCTCCAATTTTGGCTATGACTTGAGCTGAACTTTTTTCAATGATTGGTGATTCGGCTCCGGCTGACGTTGGCTTCATTAAAGTTTTCTTTTGATTGACGAAAACTCCGACTGCAGTAATTCTTGCTTTAGCTGAACCATGTTTTCCTGGCTTGGATTTTTCAATTCCAATTATTTTGCAAGGAACGTCGTCAATTAAAACATAGTTTCCTGTTTTTAGTTGCCCGACTTCCATAAACTTTTTTTCCAATTAAATTCCCCCAATAAATCGTTAAAAAATAGAGATATAAAACGTTTTAAAACTGTTTGCTTGAATGATTAGTTATTATAACCAAATAACAATTATGTAGATGGTTTAATAATAATTTTGTAGTGGTGAAGGGGTTAAAGTTGTTTGAGAGATTTAAAAAGGGTTTAAAATTAAAAAAAGAAAAAGAGTTACCGAAAAAAGCTTTAGCTGTTTTTGTTGATGGTCCAAACATTTTGAGAAAAGAATTACAAATTAATTTGACTGATATTAAAGAAAACCTTGCACAGTTTGGAGTTCTTAAAGTTGGAAAAGTTTTCTTGAACCAGTATGCTTCAAACAAGTTAATTGAAGCTGTCGTCAACCAAGGTTTTGAGTCAGTTATAACTGTTGGAGACGTTGATGTTACTATGGCAGTTGAAGCAGCAGAACATATTTTCAACAAGCATATTGACACAATAGTTTTAGTTACAAGGGATTCTGATTTTCTTCCAATTATATTGAAAGCTAAAAGGTATGGTAAGGAAACAGTTGTTTTTCTTGCAGAGGAAGCGTCAGCGGCAGCTTTAAAAAATACTGCAGACAATGTTGTTGTATTGGATAGGATAAAAAAGTGATAAAATGAATTTGCCAGCAAGTAATCCAGTTGAACAAGGTTTAAGTTTAAATGAAACTGATGTAAAGAAAATGGTTGCTGATTTAACAACTCATAATTTTACTGGCTTTATTAGTGCTACAGTTGAAGGTTTTGATGGTTTAGAGGAATCCTTGTTATTGTTTAAGCAGGGTTTTCTGGTGGCTGTAAGCTTTAATTACTTAAAACAAGACTTAAAGTTTTTAGGACAGGATGCTTTTAAGCGAGTTTTTAATTCTCTTGCTTCAAATCAAGGAATAATTGACGTTTTTTCTTTGACTTTACAACAACTTGACTTGGTTATGGCTTTCAATGAAAAGTCTAAATTAAGTAAAAGTGTTTCACGAAAGGATTTAAATTCTTTTTATACTTCTAATTATCAGGTTGAACCAGTTAAAGTTGATTTAAAACAGTCTGGTTTAAGAGTTCAATCAAAGTATGATTTATTAAAGAAAAGAGGTTTGAGTGGAATTACAAGTTGAAGGAATTAAAAATGGCGTTTTTTGGAAAATTTTCTGGATTGTTTCGTGGCATGGCTGAAAGAATTCTGGATTTAGATAACAGTATTTATCCAGAAGAACAGTTTACTACAATGCGTGACATGATGAGAAGACAAGACATTGAGTTTTCTGCTTCAGATTTAAGAGAACTAGTTTTAAATTTAAAGAAAAAACACGTTATTGACTCTTTAAGCATTAGTGAAGCTAACGGCTCGTTAATGGTTTCATCAAACAATAATGGTGTAAGAGAAGCAGTTACTGGAGCATCATTAATTAGTTACGTTAAATCAGAGGTTCCAAAAAGTCAGGCAGTTTACATTAAAACTGATTCATGGATAATGTTAATTCCTTATAAAAGTAAAGTGTTTATTGTTAAGGCGGCAGCAGACTTAACAACAATTGAATTAAAAGCAATAATTAAAGACGTTGAAGACTTTCTGACTTCAAGACATCAAAGTTTTTAGTGGTATAAAATGACTAGAGTAATAGCAATTGCTTCAGGTAAAGGAGGAGTAGGAAAAACTACTGCCACAGCTAACATTGGAATAGCTTTAGCAGAGTTAGGCCAAAAAGTTTTATTAGTGGATGCAGATATTGCAATGGCAAACTTGTCACTTCTTTTAGGAATGCAGTCTAGTCCAATAACCTTGCACGATGTTTTATTAGGTGATTCAAGCGTGCAGGACGCAATTTATGAAGGCCCTAAAGGAGTTCACTTTATTCCTTCAGGTTTATCTTTGGAAAGTTATCGCAGAGTTGACTCGGAAAGACTTGCGTCAGTAGTACAGTCAGTTTCAGCTAACTATGATTTTGTTTTATTAGATGTTGCTGCAGGAATTGAAAAAAACGTTTTGTCAGCAATTAATGCTGCAGACGAAGTCTTGTTAATAACTGACCCAACAAGTCCTTCAATTGCTGATGTTTTCAAAACCAAGGTTGTAACGCAGAGACTTGGAAGCAAGCCTTTAGGAATTATACTTAATTTTGTTAGAGGCGAAAAAGGCGAAATAGCTGACGATGAAGTAATGAAAATGTTAGAGTTACCAATTTATGGCAGGATTCCTTTTGACCCTGAAGTCAGAAGGAGTTTCATGCAAGAACATGCTTTGCCTGTTGTAATTAGAAAACCTTCAGCTCCGTCATCAATTGCTTTCAGGAAAACTGCGTCAAAACTTACTGGACAAAAAGTTGAATTAAATGCTCCAAAAAAAGAAGGCGGATTGAAAAGATTTTTAAACAAGTTGTTCTCAATATTTAGGAGGGGAAAGTGATATGTCAACAAGACCATTTGATTTATTAAACAAAGCTATAGGAAAACAAGTTTTAGTTGTCTTAAAAGGAGACATTTCAATGCGCGGAAAACTAAAAGCTTTTGACGTGCACATGAACATTGTTTTAGAGGAAGCAGAGGAATTAGATGCCGGTAAACTTAAAACCAAGTACGGTGAATTAATCCTTCGCGGAGACAACGT
>JBDRCV010000064.1:0-9735 GCA_043821385.1 archaeon
TGGCTTGCCTTGACACTAAGTTTGTTAAACAAGTTTTTGTTTCAAAGGCTTCATAGTTTTTCTGTTAGAATGGCTGAAACTTAATTAATTCTAGAACAAGTTTTTTTTCAATGAATTCAGGCTTTTATTATTTTTTTAAAACAAGTTTGTTTGAATGGTTTCTTTTTCTATTTCTTTAATTTCTTTTAAACTTGTTTCAGTTTTTTTTGAATGAGTTTTTTTCTCAAACCACACTAAAATCAGTAAGAAGACTAAAAGTAAAACCATTAACGCAACTAATGTTAAGCCATTTAATCCAAGTAATCCAATTAATCCTGTTCCAATTAAACCATTAAAACCGTTAGTGTCAGGGTTGTCTGAAGGAGTTTCAATTTCATTAATGTTTATTGTCAAGAAAGCAGTTCTTGTAATCTTGCCTTCAAAAGTTAATTCAATAATTGTTTTTTCTTTAATTAATTGGCTTGAGTTAACTGTGAATGGAATCATTACAGTTTCATCATCTAAAATAATTGAATCTAATTCAAAATCAACTGCCAGATTACTTGTTATTAATTTTATTTCCTGTGAGTCAAATCCAAAAGGAATTAAGTTCAAGTGATAGTTTCTTGAAACGTTTGGGTTAATTGTTATTTCAGAATGAGCTAAGTCAATGTCAAAAGCATAATTTCCTATTACTCTTGCATTAATTAGTCCTAGAAAGAATTCTTGGTTGGTTGCTCTGTCAATTAAACTTAAACTGTAAGCGTTTTCTCCAAGTAAAGTGTTTTCATCGCTTTCAAAAACGACTTGAATTGAATGTTCTTCAAAGTTTCTTAAATTGTTTACATTGTTTTTAGTGGTTCTGACAACTAAATTGCTTGAATTATAACTTGAAAGTAATGGTTGTAATTCAACTTTAAAGTCTGCTGCACTACCACGGTTAACAAATGAAACGTTAACTATTCTGGAATCGTTTTTAGTTAAAACAATGTTATGCTTGTCAAACTTTATTTCTTGAATGATTGGTGCAACGTTAGTAAAATCACTTGTATGATAGTTTTCTGGCAGTGAAGGTTTAACTTCAATCATAAATTCAATTTCATTTTTAACTATTGTGCCTTCAATCACGGTTTGAACTAAAGCCTTTAAATGGTATTGTCCTTTGTCTGCTTTGCCGACAATTAATTTGAATGGAAACACGTGGCTTGAACGCATTGTAATGAAAGGAAAAGCTGGAATTAATTTTACTTCCCTGTCATTAAATGCAATGGTTTCAATTAACGCGTCTTCTGTAAAGCCTTCTAAGTTATAAGAAATCATTAAATCTAATTCAGTGTCAGGCTTTAACAAATAGTTAGTGTTATCTGTTTGTAAGTTAATGCTTTCAGCGTTAGCAAAAGCACTAAAACTTAACAGTAAGCAGCCTATTAAAATAATTAAAATTTTTCTGTTTCCATAAGCCCAAGACAACATTTTAATCAATTAACTCCCTATAGTTATATGATGAAATACCTGTACAATTAGTATTTAAGCTTAATTGTTGTACAATAAGCCTTTGTCGTAAGAGAGTTTTTTGCCTTTTCCTTCCTTCTTAAACCTTCTGGCAACGTAAACAGACAAAATTAAAGCTATAATCATTAAACCAAACCCAATTCCGGCCAGATTACTCATAAAAAAGTAGCCTAAAGGGTTAATTGAATCATTAACGCTTCTTAAACGTTCTTTAGAGTTTAATTCTTGGCTTTTTCTTGTTTCAGGCTTTAAAGCCACCCTAAAACTAGTTATTCCTTCCATTTCATTGCCTTTACTGTCTCTTGCCTTAAACTTTAACTCGTGTTTTCCTTCACTTAAATTCCTTAACTCTATGACTTGATTAAAATCATAATTTCCTCTTAAGGCATTATTAAGGTCTTTTTTGTCAAAAGTAAGGCTTGAAATCATGGTTTTCTCGCTAAAATTCAAGCTAACACTCACTTTCTCTCCTTCACTTAACAAAACCAGTTCATTTTTTGAAGGAGTAATTGAAACAATGCTTGGTTTTAATGAATCAACTTCAAATAAGTTTGTTATAGAGTCATTTAACTCAAACCCGTGACTGTCAACAGCTGAAAACTTAATGCTTGCACTGCCTTCAAGGTTTTCTGGCAGTATAAAGCTAGAGTAAAACCTTGAACTAGTTTCTTGTTCTGTTTCCAAAAAAATTTCTTTTTCTTTCGGCAGTATTACCCATGCTTTAAGACTTTCAACTGCTTCATTTGCGTTAAAAACTAGTTTAATTCTTTCAGCTTCTTCAATTACTGTAATTTCAAAGCTTAATTCTATTGCGTCAAACGTTATAGGCGAAGTGTTTAAAACAGTTTCATTGCCTGCTAAATCAAGAAAAACAGCTTTAACTATCTTACTACCGTTATCGTTTGCTGTTGCAGTATAATTTGCTTTGAAATCGTTGTTTAATTCATCATATTCTAACACAATCTGTTTTTCTCCAACATAAAGCAATGCCAGCAATCCTTTCTCTTTAACTGCCTGAACCACAAAATTAATGTTCTGTCCTTCTCTTACAACGCCTAAACCATTATGAATTATTAGGGAAGCTTTTGGAGCAGTTAAATCAACAGTAAATTCAACACTGTCTTTTTGACTGTTTCCAGCTAAATCAAGGCATTCAACAAAGTACTCGTAACTGCCTTCAGTTTTTCCTTCAAGTAAAAAGTTATGTTGAAAACCATTGCCTTTAAACTCTTGTCCTTTACCAAAAACAAAGTCTTCATTTAAAGACAATTCGCATGACGCTTTTTCATTTGTCTCTAATTCAATTAAGACTTCTGAAACATTAATTAATTCTTTTGGTGAAATAACTTGAATGTCTGGTGCTGTCGTGTCAACAGTTATTTTAACTGTGTCACTGTCTTCTCCTTCACTGTCTTCAACTGTTACAACTAAAAAGTGTTCTCCGTCAGCTAAACTTAATTCAATAGAATAATCTTTTTCACTTAAAATAATGCTTGGATATTGTTGAATGTTAACGTCAATTATTGTTAACTTATAATTCCCGTGAAAGCCAATGGTTTTAGTTTCAAGCAACACAGTTGAATCATTAAAACGACTGCCGTCTGGTTCAGTAATGCTTACATTTAACGCACTAACACTTAAACTCAAAAACAACAGCATTAAACCAAGCAATAATAACTTCATAAACTTCTTCATAAACTAATACTATAATTAAACTACTTAAAATTAGTTTTCTTTTAGTTTAATCTAAACAAACAGTAATTAATAAAAAAAAAGAAGTTGAATTGCCTTTAAATTAAGGCAATTCAGGGTTATTATCAAATGGATCAATAATGTCTAATTCAAGGTCATTGCCTAAATCAAAACCATTGTCTGAAAGACCAACAAGCAAATCATTTATCTCATCTAGTTCTTGCTGTAAGTCACTTCGCTCATCGATTAAATCTTCGCCTTTACCTAAATTCTTTTCAGGTAATTCTGGGTTTTGATTAAACTCATTGTCTGGAAAATTTCCTTCCTGTAAGTCATCAAGAATCTTTTGTCCTTCATCAAGGTTGTTTCCAGTATCGTTATCATTTACTGGCGGCTGAATACAGCCAGCCAGCAAAACGACGGCAATCAAACCTAAAACAATTAAAGGGGTTTTATTCATTTAACCACCATTAATTATTTAAGTTTCCTCTGGGTATGTACATTTTGTTCCATCAAATTCATCGTTAAAAGTACTGTTCATTTCAATGTATGATTCTTTTAACTGATTAATTCCTGCGTCGATATCTAATGCTCCGTCAACAGAGAAGTCATTGATATTGCTTGAATGGTAAGCTGCTGTGTTTTCTAAGTCAGCTATATCTGTTAAAACTTCATCAATTAAAGGCTGCATTATTTCATTCCAGTTTTCTTGTGGAATCATATTACCTTCACAGTCTTCGTTTAATTTACTAACAATGCTTTCAATGCTGTTAACTTTTGGAGTTAAAGTGTTATCAATCCAAATCTTAACATCATTATAGTCAGCAATTAAAGCAACTTGGTGTTGTGTTGCTACAACTTGTGAACCACCAGCATCCCATGCGACAATTCTTCCAAGGTATTTTTCATACTGTACTCCATGCCAGTAGCTTGAAGTAGAAGAATTATTAATGTGGAAACCGTTAGGGAAATTTACAGTCAAACTAAGAGTTGCTTCAGTGTCACTTACAACATCAACATTTGCAGTAACATTGCTTGATAGAGATTTATCAGTTATTTCTTCCATGTTAACTCCATCATAAGTTAACCAACCACTTGGACCATAAAATGCTTCAAAAGAGTAGTTCCATTTATGGATGTTTCTTACGTCACTTAAAGTATAAGTAAATGTTTGTTCTTTACCAAAAGTAACAACGCTTTGGTTTTCACCTGGGATTTCTAGGTTCAGAGCAGTTGCTCCAATAGTGCTTGCCAAAACCATTAAGACTAACACAAAACCTGCTAAAATTTTCTTCATTATATTTACACCTCATTTTTTATTTTTTTTGTTGAAGGGTGCGAGCTCAATATGGGGGGTCGAGCTCGCGATTGTAATAACCTTGTAATTGAAACCATTAATATACTTGTTATGGAAACTATGGAAACTATTGTTTCTTTTCTTCAGATATTTCCTTGTCAATGGTTTCCGTCATTCTTTCTTCTTTTACTATTACTTGTTTTTCCTTGTAAAAAAGCTTGTTTATTTTACCAAACTTTTTCCTTTCAATTAACCCTTTTTGTTCTAACTTGCTTATAATTTTGCTTAAACTAGACTTTGTGTAGCCAAGAGAATGCATTAACTCGTACTGGTTTAAGCCGTCTTTTTTGATTATTGCCTGTAAAACTATTTTCTCTTTCTCGTTTAAAAACCCTGAAATTTTTAAGGCTTCCTTTTTTTTCAAGTGTTTAAGTCTTTTAAGTATTAAAACTCCTAAAAGCATGCCAACACCTAAAGAAACCAAAATTATTAAGGCACCTGAAGCAAAATCATTTGATTCTTCTTCTTTTAACCTAAATCTAACGATAAAAACCACTGGTCTTTCAGCTGTAAGAGTTTCCTGCCATTCAATTGTAGTCTTGTTGTTTGTTACTCCAATGGTTGCGGAAGGCACTACTAAAGAAACTGTGTCGTTTTCAGTGTAAAGTAAAGCATTTTCCGGTAGTTTCAAGTAATGTTCAAAGCTTTCAATGTTCTGTAAGGGAGTAAAAGCCAGCACGTACTCGTTGAATCCTTCTCTGACTGTAAGCTTGTTTTCAAAGGTTTTCTCTATAAAAATCGTTTCACTTTCGCCTTCATTTAACACATTGTTTAAGGTAATCTTTATGTTTTTGTTATCAATCACTGTAAACCCTGCATTTCCAAAACTGTCAGTAACCTTAACAATATTGTTTGTTGAAGGCAAAAACAATTCAATTACTCTAACGCGTTCACTTGAATTGTTTGTTATTTGAATAAAGTATAACTCGTTGTTTGAAGGGTTGCTTAAGTCAGTGCTAAACTTGAAAGAGTTAATAGTTACTGCTTCAGCACTGGAAACCATGGAAACTGTTAAAAGGATTCCTATAATTATGAGAATAATTTTATTCATATTATTAGAAGTCTTTAACCTTAACCTTTTTAAGCTTTTGCCAGTGCTTCAACTATACTTAGAGTTGAAATTATTTTTTTGTCTTTTGAAATTCTTTTTGAAACTATTCTTTTCTTAGTATGCGTTGATGGCCTAAAAGAACACTTTGTTGTAAGAACCATTATATCTATATAATTTATTGTAAGTTAAATTTAACAGTCTAGTTGTTTGTTATGTCTTCCAGTTTCTCAAAATAAAAAACTTTTCCTTCCATCACTATCCATGCAGTAAAACTAGCTAGATTCAATTCTTTCAAAAAAGGACTTAAAAGTTTTTCATTCAAAACATTAGTTCCTTCAGACACAAAGTTCAATGAAGGCAGAACAATTAATTCTTTGCCTTCAAATTTTCCTTTCAAGAAACACTTGTACTTTTCTCTCTTAACTCCGTCTTTTAACACGACAGCTGGGTGTTCGTGGCCGATAATAATCGTTTTTGCTTTCTTATAATTCTCGCTTTTCTCTAGTTTGTGCCCGTGCAAGAACAATAACTTTTTTTCAGGCAAAAAATATTCTTCCACTAACTTTAGTTTCCTGTAATTAGTAATTGGTCCTAAAATAATGTCGTGGTTTCCTTGAATTAAAATTAATTCTTTAGCTTTACTTGAAAGTAATTCAATTAAGTCTAATACTTCACTCCACTCTTGTTCGCTTATCCTGCCAAACTCGTGTTTTAAGTCTCCGATAATAATTATTTTTTCAAGTTTCATGGTTTTCTTGAAAACTTTTCTTAAATGTTTTTCTAATTCCTTGTAATTAAATCTTGGAATTAGTATGCCGTCATTGTTTAATGATTCTTCAAAACCTAAATGTAAGTCGCCTAAAACAAGAATTTTTTCTTTTTCTAATAATAAGGTTAACCCAATTATTTTTGAGTTACTTAAAATTTCGTTTTCTTTAATCATTCAAACCAGCTTTTTCTTTTATTTTTCTTTCAATTTCAGCGTGAACTCTCATTAAAAACGCGAGCTTGTCTTCCATTCTAATAATGTCTGAATGCCCTGACATCAAAATATTGAATGCAAAAGGAGAAGGCAATTCACTTACAATGCTTTTAACTTTAATTTTTCTTTCTTTAATCCAAGTTAAAACTTTTTCTGCATTCTGAATGTCCATGAAATCTTCTAAAACTTCTCTTTTTGCTTCTCTTAAAATACAGAAGTTTTCATCAATTCTTTTAACTGCACTTAACAGTAACCTTGAACTCATTTGTTGTCTTCCAACGCTTTTCTTTTTTCCTTTATAAGAACGCAAAATCATTAAAGCTCTAATAGCGCAGTGCCTGAATCGCCTGCTTAAAATTTCTGTTTTATCTAACGCTTGCTCTAAAACCATTCTTAAATCGTTTTTTTCAAGCAAAGTAAAAGCTTTCTCTATTAACATTCCTTGATTGCTTGCAATCATAAAACCATTATCTGTAACACTTATTTCCAAGTCTTTTCTTTGAAGTCTTGATAAACTGTAAGCTATTGCTCTGGATAAAGCATCATTAACTCTTCTGCCATATAATGCATGCACTATTAAGTACCTTTTGTTGTCTTCTTTAAACAATTCAATTAACAATTTTTTTCTTGTTGGTAATTCCGAGTAATAGTATTGTTGTCTGAAATAATTGTATACTGCTTTAGCTGTTGAATTTTCAACTTTCAAGTATTTTTCAGCAAACTCAATTATTTCGCTGCTGGTTTTTTTTGCTTCAAACTTGCCTTGCATTAATTCTCTGAAGTCTTGAATGCTTAAACTTAAATCAAAGCTTAAAGGCAGGCTTTCACTAACCCAGCTTGGAACTGTTGGAGGTTTTTTTTCAGCGCTTTTAACTTGCGCAGTCATTCCGCTTGAGTGTTTGAATTCAAAGCTTTGTCCGCCTAAAACAAACACGTCTTTCTTGCCTAATCTTTCCATAAACCTTTCATCAATGCTTCCAATAACTTGACTGCCTAACTTAACTTTAATTCTTGATTCTTCTGGAATTGTTCCAATGTTAGTCAAATACAAGACTCTTGCTAGTTTGCCTTTCTTTCCAATCATTCCTGTTTCTTCATCATGCCAGATTTTAGCGTAAACGTGCCTTGTTTCCAGTGTTGAGTACTTGCCTGAAAGATAGTCAATTACTTGTAAGAAATCAGTTCTTTTTAATTTCCTGTAACAATAACTTTGTTTAATTAATTCAAAAACGTCTTCAATTTTTCTTTTTTCAACAATAACTATGCCATAAATTTGTTGTGCTAGAACATCTAACGCGTTCTCGATAACCTTTATTTTGTCAAGCTTTTTTTCTAAAGCATTTTTTGCCAGCACACAGCATTCAATTAAGTCATCTCTGTCTAAAACTATTACTCTTCCTTTAATTTCGTCATGTAATTTGTGCCCGCTTCTGCCAATTCTTTGTACTGCACGAGCAACACTTTTTGGACTGCCAATTAACACAACCAAGTCAATGAACCCAATGTCAATTCCTAGTTCTAAGCTTGTTGAACAAACAACAACTTTTAGTTTTCCTTGCTTTAAGTTTTCTTCTACTTGCAGTCTAATGTCTCTGGACAAACTTGAATGATGTGCTCCAATTATTCCTTCATACTTTCCAGGAAACTTGTCTTTTAAAAAATGCACGACTCTTTCTGTACCGCTTCTAGTGTTAGTGAAAACTAACGTGGTTTTATGTTTTTGAATTAAGCCATGTAATTTATTATATAAAGCGTCATGTAATCGTTCTTGTGTTATGTTAACTAAATCTGTTACTGGAGAAATTACTTTCAAGTCAAGTTTTTTCAAAAATTGAGTGTTAACAATTTTACAGTTTCTTGGTTGTCCTTTTTCTATCCCTGCCAGAAACTCAGTTATTTCTTGTAAGGGTTCAATTGTTGCACTTAACCCAATTCTTGTCAGTTCAGGACTTAACTCTTGAAGCCTTTCCATTGACAAACTTAAATGCACGCCTCTCTTGTTTTCTGCTAAAGAATGAATTTCGTCTATAATCAGCCATTTAACGTTAAAAAGTTTTTCTCTGAACTTTGGAGAGTTAAGAATTATTGCAAGACTTTCAGGAGTAGTAATCAGAATGTGTGGTGTTTTTTTTAACATTCTGGCTTTCTCGGTTGCAGTCGTGTCACCAGTTCTTAACCCAAGCCTTACATTTAAGTTTAATCCTTTTTCTTTTGCTTTTCCAGTAATTTCTTTTAATGGTTTTTCAAGGTTGCGGTGAATGTCATTGTTTAAAGCTTTTAAAGGTGAAACGTAAACACAGTAAACTTTTTCTTCTAAAACATTAAACTGATTTAAGTTAACAAGCTCGTTAATTATGGCTAGAAAAGCAGACAAAGTTTTTCCTGTTCCTGTTTCAGCACTAACCAAAGTATTTTCTTGGTTGTGAACATTCATTATCGCGTACTTTTGTGGTTCCGTGAAATCCTTGAATTGAGAGTAAAACCAGTCACTGACAAAATCATTCAAGATTCTTTTAATTTCATGGCTTTCAAACTTGTCTTTCTGAAAAACAATTCCTTGCATTAAAAGTTTTCATAGAAAAAACTTTTTCAATGCAATAGTTTTCTTGCTCTAACCATTCTCTGTAAAACAGTTAAATGAGTGATTATTGCAAGAAATCCTAAAAACCATGGAAAAACATAATAAGCACTAAAACCTGCAACAAACAACATTACAATTAAAACAATTAGTCTTTCAGCTCTCTCCATTAAATCAGGCCATTTAACGTTTGAAACCTTTACTTCCATTCCAGCTCTTGCTTTAGCGTAAGGAATTATCAGGACTCCTGCAAGCAATGCTGTTCCAAGAAAGTATTCTCTTGAAGCAATAATTACTGCAATAATAATAATTGAGTCAACGTAACGGTCAATCATTGCATCATAGTATGCTCCAGACTTTGAAGTCATTTTTCTTTCTCTTGCTAAAGCACCGTCTAAAACATCAAACAATCCAGTAACTAACAACATTATTGCTGCAGCCAAAAACTCGTTGTTTAAAATAAACCAGCCGGTAACCAGTGCCAGAATAATTGTAAAAAAAGTCAACTGGTTTGGTTTAACTCCTAACTTTGCCAGAGGCTTAACAATTCTTCCAGTTAAAGGATTACTTTTCTTTCTGACTTT
>JBDRCV010000065.1:0-2698 GCA_043821385.1 archaeon
AAGCTTTAAAAGCATTTAGCACTTAATTTTTGTAACTTTTAATAAATTGTAAAAGTTGTTTTTGGTTTTAATATATTAGTTTTTTGGTTGTGTTTTTAATGGAATTAATTGAAGGAAACGAAGCAATTGTTAAGGGAGCAGTAAAGGCTGGTTTAGGTTTTTTTGCAGGTTACCCAATTACTCCTGCTTCAGAAATCATGCACTCTATAGCTAAAAGAAAAGATGTAAACTTCGTGCAAATGGAAGACGAAATAGCTGCAGTTAATGCAGTGATTGGCGGTTCTTTAGGCGGAGCAAAAAGTTTTACTGCAACATCTGGCCCTGGCTTTAGTTTAATGCAGGAAGGAATTGGTTTTGCTCACATGATTGAAGTGCCAATAGTAATTGTAAACGTTCAAAGAGTAGGGCCAAGCACTGGAATGCCAACCAAGACAGCTCAAGGAGACTTAATGCAGTCAAAGTTTGGAAGTCATGGTGATTACTTTCCAATAGTTTTCTACCCTAACAGTGTTACAGAATTATATGAAATGACAATTCAAGCATTTAATGCCAGTGAGAAAGCAAGCATGCCAGTCGTGTTGTTAAGTGATGGTTTTCTAGCTCACTTGCATGAAACAGTTGACTTAGAGAAAATGAATTTAAAGATAGAGGAAAGAAAATTAAAGCCTTTTGGAAAAGAAAAAAGGCATTTTACTGGTTTAACTCATGAAGGAAACATTCCAATGCCACAAGACTTTGAAGTGCATAAAAAGTTTTTAGAACACTTGAAAGAAAAAACAGAAAAAGTTGCCAAAGAACACGCGTACTTTGAGTTTTCAGGAAACAAGAAAAGCAAGACATTAATAATTTGTTTTGGGGGTTTAAGCAGAAGGTTAAGTTACTTGAAAGACGAGTTTGCTTTCTTTAGACCAATAAGAATTTGGCCAGTGCTAGAAAAAGAATTAAAAATAGTTGCAGAAAAGTTTGACAAAGTTGTTGTAATTGAAGAAAACATGGGACAGTATGTCAGAGAAGTGGAAAGAGTTTTGAAAAAAGAAGTAAAGTTTATTTCAATTTTCGGCGAGTTTGACTCTGAAAAGTTAAGGGAGCAATTAAAATGAATGAATTGCTTAGAAAGGAAAGGTTTCCTACTTCCTGGTGTCCGGGTTGCTTGTTAGATTTAGGAGTTAGAACTATTGCAAGCGTTATAAAAGAAAAAGAAATTGAAAAGAATACAGTTGTTTTGTCAGGAATTGGTTGTACAGGCAGAACTGCAGGTTACTTTAACTTGGATTCAGTGCATTCACTGCATGGTCGTTCAATTAGTGTAGCGGAAGGAATTGCTAGAGTCAACCCAAAATTAAACGTGATAGTTTTTTCTGGTGATGGAGACTTACTGGGAATTGGAGGAAATCATTTACTGCATTCAATGAAAAGAAACGTTAACTTGACAGTAATTTGCGCTAACAACAACATTTACGGAATGACTGGCGGACAAAAAAGCCCTACAACTCCATTGAAAGGCATAACTTTAACTAGTCCTTTTGGAAGTACTGAAAAACCATTAAACGTTAAAGACTTAATTTTAAGCAACGGGAATTTTTATGCTCGCACTACAACAATTCAAATGCAGCACTTTAAACAATTACTAATAAAAGCACTTGATTTCAAAGGATTTAGTTTTATTGAATTGTTAACGCCTTGCATTACAAACTTTGGCAGAAGACAAGGTTACAATAATCAAGGCGAAATGGTTAAAGAAATGAAAACTGAATGGGTAATGCAAGAAAAAGAAAACGTTTTGAAAGACAACGAGTTAGGGTTGATAATGAAATGAATGTAATGATGGTTGGAACTGCAGGACAAGGAATAAAACTTGTGTCTATTACTTTAGCTAAAGTACTAGCAAAAGTTGGTTACTTTGTTTCAGTTAACGTTACTTACGGTGCAAGTGTCAGGACAGGAAAAGTTGAAAGCATGCTGGTGTTTGACACTAAACCAATTGAATGCCCAACTTTTGACAAAGCAGACATCGTGTTAAAGTTAACTCAGTCAGATAGAGAGGGAAAAAGAATTATTTGCGAGAAAGGATTATGCAAAGGCGAAGAAATAGCTTTCACTGAAGAAAGCGAAAAACACTTTAACACCAGAATGTTTGCAAACATGATTGCTTTAGGAAAAATGCTTAAAGTTTTAGGCATAGACATTAAAAAACTAGACTTAAAGCAAAAACTGCCAGCAAAGTTTTTTGAAAACAACGTTAAAGCAGTAAAAATAGGTTACAGTTTTGAAGACAGGTCACACGTTTATTAAGTTTTATTCTCATACTATTTATTGATTGAAATGAATAAAACAAAAAAAGTTTTGGAAAAGTATCAAAAAGGCCAAATATCTTTAGGCAAAGCAGCAAAAACTGCGGGATTAACTGTAAGTGAAACAATGGACTTACTAGCAGACTTAGGAATAAAATCAAATGTTAGCCAAGACTACCATTTACAGGGCTTAAAAAACTTGAGAAAAGTTTGGTAAAAAAACATATTATGAAATGTAATGAATGCAAAAAGGAAATGACTCAAGAAGAATTTGAGTTTTTTAATACCTGGATTAAAGCCAGTGGCTGGATTTGCAATAGCTGTGGCAACATGAAGTTTGAAAAGAAGAGTGCAAAAAAGGCCATAAAAGAAATGAAAGAATTAGAAAGAAACTAAAAGTGAGAAAA
>JBDRCV010000066.1:0-29784 GCA_043821385.1 archaeon
CTTAAACAACTATATAAAACTTGATTCCTTCAAATCAATTGAAAACGTATTAATGATGCAAAATAAACAAAAAAAGAGTAAATTAAAACCTTAAAAAAACAGTTTTAAACATAATCATTCATTATTAATTCAATTACATTAATTTCTTTTAATACAAGAATTTTTATACTTCTTAAGAGCATAATATTTCAATGCATGAAATTAAAAAAGAACATGCGCTTAGCTTAAGAGAAAAAAAAGTTTTAATCGAACTATTAAAGAATTGCAAGGAATCAGATAGAACCCTTGCTCGAAAACTAAAAACCAGTCAGGCAACCATTACCAGAACCAGAAACAACCTTTACGAAAAAGGCTTTATTCATGGTTTCACTATTTCTCCAGGATTAAACAAGTTGGGGTTACAGTTAACTGTTTTCACTTTCCTTAAAATGAATTTTAACATTCAAAACAACGGAAATTACTTAATATTAAAAGAAGAACCAAGAATTATTTTTGCTTCAGAAGGAGAAGGCCTTGCAGGAAAAACACATGTCCTTGTTTCAGTTCATGATACTTTTCCTGACTTCCAAGAATTCATTAAAAAAATTAGAATTAAACTAGGAAAAAACATTATTGAACTAACAAGCTTTTTTGTTTCAAACAATAACTGCTTAAAACAAATATCTTTTAATAACGCAATAGAAAACAAATTATTTGCAAAAGAATTATAGTGGGCCTGGAGAGATTCGAACTCTCGGTTTTCACCGTGTGAGGGTGACGTCTTAACCACTAGACTACAAGCCCAACTTTTTCGAGCGCTCGTTTCACTCGCTTTCAAAAAGTTGACAAAAACTACTTTCAAAACGTTGACGAAAACTACGAATTCACCAAGACAACTTGTCCCCAACTGAAACTTTTTCTTTAGCAAATTCTGCCGGAATTTCAATAAAGTATTTTGCTGGTTTTTTTGGAGTGTAATTTAAAGTGAAAGGCTTTAAGTTTTCTTTTTTATCTACTACAAACTTTTTTTCATTCAAATAATAAACATTAATTGAGTAAAAAACAAACAGCATGTGAATGCTTGCATTGACTCGAGAACAATCATTTAAAACAAAAATTAACGCTTGGTTTCTTGGTTTTGAAAACATTAAACCAAGAAATTTTGACAAAAAACTTTCAGCTAACTTAACTTTTTTAATAATGGTTTTTTTGGTTGAAAGGTTTTCCAGCATTTAAAGCCCTGAATTCTTTTTTTCCCTGTACTTGTGAACCATTAAAGCAAAAACAATTGCACCAAAAAACACTATAACACTAGCATAAAACAATATATCAATGAAAGTAAACTCAAACAATTAATACACCTCTTTCTTAAAACATAAAAAAGAATAACATACAATCCTAATTATTAAAAGTATTTAAATCAATCGGTGAAATTAAATCAATAAGTGAACCACCTGATTAACTGATTGTTTTCTCTAAACTGCTTAATTGTTTTTCCCAGTAATCACAAACACTTAAAGTTTTCTTTGAAGCAATTCCAACGCATTTTTCTGGACTTGAAATTAATTCCTTTTGCTCTAAAGAAAACTTTTCAATGAATGGTTTTAATTCTTGGTCTGCAAAAACCAGTTTAATTAAAGGCTTGCCAGTCTTATAAGATTCCATGGCTAACTGCCTAACTTTTTCATGGCCTTCAGTAAAACCATGAAAAGACAACAAGATTTGTAATGGTTCAGCAATCAACTTATCAGAACTTAAATTAAAGTTTTTTTCCATGTTTTTTTTGTCAACAGTTAACCTGCTCATCAACTTACCAATTCTTTTGACACTTGAATCAAAAACTACAAGTAATTCTGGAATAAACCGTTGAGACAAAGAATTAGTTAAATCTCTTTGATGTTCAGAAATTTGGTCCAAGTAAACTGTAATCATTCTCGGCATAAAAGTTTTCCACGCACTCTTAACGTTCTCAAAATTTATTGGATTACGTTTTTGAGGCATTGTAGAAGAACCAACTTGTTCTTTCTCAAACGGTTCTCCAACTTCACCAATTTCAGTTCTCTGCAAGTGCCTCATGTCGTCTGCAAGATTAGCCAAAACACTAAAACAAGAAATGATTGAATGATTGAAATCAGTTAATGGTTCTGCTGGCACAATTTGAGTTGAAATTCTGGCCTGCTTTAAACCTAATTCTTGAAGAAACTGTCTTTCAAATTCTTCAGGGTCTTTAATTAAAATAGATGAAGCATTATAAGCTCCAACAGCTCCAGAAAACTTTCCCACAAGATTTTCACTTGCTTCTTTAATTTTTAAAATTCTTTCCCCAAGCCGTTCCACGTATTCAGCTATAGTAAAACCAAAAGTTATTGGTTGAGCGTGCTGGCCGTGAGTTCTACCAATCTGAATAGTTTTTGCTTCCCCCCTAGCTAAACGAATTAAGGATTTCTCTAGTTCAATTAAGTCCGGCAAGATAACTTTTGAAACCGCATCCTTTAACATTAAAGCTCTTGCAGTTTCAACAACATCATTTGAAGTAGCAGTTAAGTGCACGAAAGGCTTTGCTTCATCACTTAAAAACCTTTTCATTACGTTAACTTGCGCTCTAATGTCATGCTTTATTCTTTTTTCTTCATCATAAACGTCTACGGCTTTAACTTTGTCCAGAATTCCTTCAACTTCTCTTGCAACTTTTTCACTGCAAACTCCTTGTCTTGCAAGAGTCTTAATTAAAGCAATTTCAACTATTGTTTTATACTTAATGAATGCTTCTTCAGTCAAAAAACTTTCCAATTCTATTACTTTATACCTATAATCAGTTGGAGAAAATAAATTATAATTTGACATAAAAAAGTTAGTGTCATTGATTTATTAAAAGTTTCTGCAACAAGTAAACAATGTCAGTGGCGAAGCCACAGATTTTCGTCAACGTTTTGAAAGCGAGCGATTTTACCTTTCGCTAACCTTTCGAAAGCGAGCAAAGCAAGTGCTCAGAAAGGTTAAAGCGAGTGCTTCAAAAGGTTGCACGGGACAGGATTCGAACCTGCGGAGACACTGAGTCAATGGGTCCTAAACCCATCCCGTTTGACCGCTTCGGTACCCGTGCATTAAAACTAAAGAGTTTTAATAACGAAAGGTTAATAAATTATTAATTAACTTTTGAATGGAAAAGAAATCCCTTTTTTACGTGTTTCTAATTCACTTTTTACGTGTTTCTAATTTAATGGCAAAAATTACTTTTTCCTTATTTTTCTAACTATTTTTGATGACCCTATCTTTTTTAATATAACTCTTTCAGTTTTCTGGTGCTGTTGTTCTAAAACGTGTTGTGATACAAATGTTATAGCTAACAACACTACTCCTACTCCTGCAAAAGCAAAAAAAACAGTAAAAACTTTTGATAAGTCATGCGTTGGAACTAAGTCGCCGTAACCAATAGTTGTTAAAGTTACTCCGGTAAAATAGAAGGAGTCAACAAAACTCCATTCTTCCATTACACTATAAACAGTTGTTCCAATAATAAGTAATAATATTACAATTATAATTAAGCCTGAAAGTTTTATATGTGATTGCATTTCCATTAAAATAGACTTAAACTACTTTAAAAGCTTTATCCTAACTCGCTTTGAATTCTTTTTAACAATAATTTAATGGTTGGGTCTAAAGAATAATTTTGTAATTTTTTTATTGGAATCCATGCAATTTTTTCAAAGACTTCTGGTTCCATTAATTTTGGTTTTCCTTCAAGAATTTTTGCAGTAAACTTGTTTGATAAAGCTTTTCTGCCGTCAGGAATAGTGAACTCAACTCTGGCAAAAAACTTTAATGGAGATAACTTTACTTTACCTACTTCTTCTCTTGCTTCTCTTAAAGCAGCTTTTTTCAATAATTCAATTTTTTCATGGTGGTCGCATTCATTCAAGTGAACTTTTCCGCCAGGGTTTTCCCAGTGCTGGTGGTTTTTTTTAAACATTAAAAGTAATTCTTTTTCATCATTAACAATAAATACTCCAGTTAAAACTAATTGGTTTTTTTCATCCAACAACATTCTAAAACACTTCTATTTTTGCTTTAACTTGTTTTTCTAAGTCTTTTACTAGTTTTTTAAAATAATGGTTGTCCATTTTCTTTAAAACTATTCTGTCAACTTTATGCATTTTGCTTGCTTGAACTATTTTGGTTAAAGTGTCACCCCATTCCATTACATCAACAACTTCAAAGCCTTTCATGTCCAGCAATTTTTTTAATTCTTCTAACAGTTTGTTGCCAGAGTAAATTTGGTTTGCGGCAAAACCAAAATCTTTTCCTAAATCTTGTTTGTCTATGACAAGCAATAACACTATAGTTGAAACTTCTTTTAATGCTGAAGTCAGAAAACTTTTATCATTTTCTTGACTTGAAAGCAAGGGCAGTAAAACGTTACTCATTTTTTCGCCTACTCAATAAACTCAAAAAACCCTTTCCTTTTCTCTATTATTTCCCCGTCTTCTTTTAAGAATTCTGCTACCGCTCTGGAAAGAATTAATGAAACATTTAACTCTGTTCCAAGAGAATTCAATGAAAGCCCAGAGTTTTTCTGGAAAGCATTTAAAGCCTTTGATTTCAATAAATTACATAATTCATTGTCTATAACATAAAAGCAGCCGTCAAAGCCTTTTAACCCTCGAATTTTTCCGCCTTTAATGTCTTCCTGGTTTTCAAAACAAAACCTTTTCATTAACAACTCGTTTTTAATTACCATAAAACCGTTAACTTCTAAAGTCGGAACGTCAGTTGACTCTTTAACTTTAAAGTCTTTGACATCCACCTTGACTGATTCCAAAAAATTTTTTAACTTGTAAACTGATTTACTGTACTTTTGAGATAGTTTAAATTTTTCAACTTTGCCATTTTCAAGCATTAATTTAAAGGCATTCTTTTCTTTTTCGTTCAAGTTTTTTTCAAAAATTCCTTCAACTCTCTCGCTTAAAGGCTTTGTTTTAAGTAGTTTTAAAACGTTTTCTTCAGAGTCATCTTTTAACTCTTTACCTGCAATCAAAACTATAACGTCATCATTTACTTTAAGCAGGCTTAAAGGTCTTGAAAAAAAATCAGGGTTTAACTCGCTTTTAAGATTTTCTGGAATTAATAACTTTAACTCGTTTTCTTTTCTCTCAACTTTAATCATTCAAATCAATTAAATTAAAGTAAAGAAGTAGTTTAAAAGTTAACTCTAAAACCAGAGTTAACTTTAATGCAAGTATTGAATGGTTCGAATTAAAACGTCTTCAGCTATTCCTGGATTATAGTTAAAGTAGATTACTTTTCCTAAAAAACTCTTTTCCACTATTGCAGGGTAATACTTGTCAGTTCTCTCGTCTTTAAAGTAAGCTATTTCTTTTCCGTCAACTGCAACAGGGTAAAGTGTTATTGAAAGGTATCCTTGGCTTTCAAGTATCGGAAACCTGTAAGTGCCTTGCATTATCTTGTGTTCTTCGTCTGCAGCATAAATTACTCCAACTGCAACCTGCGGGTCTAAGCATGATGGTTGTCCTTCAGTTAAACCATAATCAGCACAACTAACAGGCACAATATCCCCAAAAGTTGCTTTCCAGCCTAAAACAGAAATATCTCCTTCTCTTTTAATTCCAGAATTTTGAACTATAACTAGTTTTCCTCCAGTTCCAACATAGTCAGCTATTGCTTCTCCAACACGCCTTGGAATTGTTTTGTCTGCCTGCATGCTTTGGTCAAGCCAAATTATATCATACTGGTTTATTACATTCGTGTTGTGTTCAATTGTTTCGGCGTCAGCAATCCTGACAGTTTTAACCACGTCCCTGTTTGTTGCTTCCTCAAAAACTGACATGGTTTCCTGTGATGGTTGTCCTATAACCAGAATTTTTGCAGGAGTGGAATCACTTAAATACGGAACGTCAATTAAATCAAATTTTGCTGCCAAAAAAACTCCAATAATTAAAATCAAAATTATTGGCACTAAAGCTTCTAAGTGGTAAGCCATTTTGCCTTTACCTTCTGAAGCAGAGTACATTTCTTCTTCTGGAGCGCCTTTATCCGGATACATTAATTTTCCCCCTATATCTACTAATATTTAATCCTTTTCATTTAAAAAGGTTTGCCCTGTTCAATGCAAAAGGTTGCCTTATTCAATCATTCCATTTGCCTTATTCAATCATTCCATAATACATGTTTTCCACTAAATTATAGTACTTTTCTTCATCTTCTGGTTCTGCAAGGTTTTCTGGCGGGAAAGCATAATAAACTACTCTTTCATTTAAGGTTCCTGCAGTAATAATTAATGGGAAAACACTTTCAGAAATGTTTTGGTCAGGAATGTCAATTACTGTAAAATGATTAACAGTCATTATTCTACGGCTTTGAGTTGAGTTTTCTTTAACTATAGCAAAATCTGAAGTCATTTTAAGGTTTTGTCTTAAACCACTAACTAATGGGTGTTCAGAGTAAGTTAAAAGGTTTCCAGAGTAAGGATTTTCTGAATCACATTCCACTAAATTACAGTAATTTGCAATATAGTTTACTCCAACAATTTTATCAAAGTTTACCTGTTTTCCTTCATCTTTTCTAGCCCAAGGCCCGATAAGTGAATGACCTAAAGAGTTATCTCTTTCATCATAATACAAGGGTTCGTCTCCTTTAGCCAGAACGGTTCCTGCATCAGCAACCCAAACTAGTCTACCAGTCAAAGAATAATCCACAAAAGCTTTCAGTTGGTTTGTTGACATTTTTTTAGCTCTTTCAACTATCACTACATCAAAGTCCCTTAAGTTTGAAGCACTAACCAAATCCAAGGACATGGTTCTCGCTCTGACATTAATTCTTTCCATTAAAAGTTGTTGTAATAATTCTGGATTACCTAAACCATCAACACTAACATTCCCCGTACTAGCACCAGCAACAATTAAAACATCTGGTTTTCCCATGACAAGATAGTAAACGTCACACCAGCCAGGAATTTGACTGCATCTTAAAACTCCGACAAAAGTCACCATAAACAGTAACCCTACAACTAGAACAGTTAAAACAATTAAGTGCTTTATTTCATTCATTGGAAGCATGCCATCAAAACCCCGTAAAACCATATCTTTTTAATAATTAAGTAAGCTATTTAATATTATTAAAGCTATTGCTTTAGAGGTATTTTAAATGAAATTCAAGAAATCAAATCCTTTAACCGGCCCTAGTTCCGCGATAGGAATAACCAGATATTTTGACTCCGATTCAGCCGGACCAAAAATGTCCCCAGAATTCATTGTAGGACTTTGTATTGCAATTATCGCAGTACTCTTAGTCCTGCATTTAATGTCTTAACGGTGAGATAATTGCTTGAAACAATTTTTGGCTTAATTCTTCTCATCATCTCACTTACAATTCCTGGTTATGCTTTAAGCTTGGGTTTTTTCCCAAAAAAAACTGAAATTGATTTAATTGAAAGAATAGTTTTAAGCATTGCTTTTTCAATAGCTTTTATTCCTTTACTGTTATTAATTGGGAATAGATTATTATTACTTCCAATAAACTATTATAGTGCTGTAGCTACAGTCGCATTCTTAATTGCTGTTGGATTGATTGCGTGGTTTTATAGAAGCAAGAACTTAAATGAGAAAGAAAAAATAAAGTTACTGTCATTTACTTAATTCTTTTTTAACTGGTCTTCTTTTTACTCTGGAAGTAACTGATTCCACAATCTTATCGTATTTTTCCACGTCTTGTTTTTCTTTTAATTTATCCATTTTTTCTTTAAATTTTCTGTCAACCAAGTAATTTTTTATTGGCTTAACAATCTCGGAGTCTTTGCCTTTAACTTTAACTGTTTTTACTGTTTTCTCTTTCTTTAATTTTAATTTAAAATTAAATCCTTTTTTCTTTAAATAATTAAACAAAAAGAAAACAACTACTATTACAATTATTACTCCAATAATCGTTACAATTAACGGCAAGTGCTCTGAATTCATTAATGCATTAAAATCAATTAAATCCGGAACCATTAAAACACTGTCAGTGAAAGACTCTCTGGTTAAGATTACTTCACCTAAAACTGGAATTGGAGCAATAAACTCATTTAACTTTAAATCAGAAGCTAAAAGTCTGGCAGTCGCCAAATCAACTGGATTTTTTAACTTGTAAGTATAGAACACTTCCTCGCCTTCACTCAAGGAATCAAAATTAAATTGTATTACCGGGTCTCTGACTAAAACAACTGCATTTGAAGGCAAAGTTAAATCATCTGATAACACTGCAATGCTTTTTGGCACGATTTCAACAAACCTTAAATTTGACCTTGAAAGAATTGGAGTAACAAAAACTCTAACGTTAAACTGGTATGATTCCGCATTAGTTTCAGTTACCTTGAAAACAATTAACTCTCTTCTAACTTGCATGGAGTTAAACAATTGCTTACTTGACTCAAAAAAAGAATTATCAGTAAAAGAATCATTCAATGAACTCAATAATTCTTGCATACTGTAAGTTTTTTCCGCTTTAAAACCAACTTCCACTTCAGGAATTAAAGCAAGAAATTGCTGGAATTCTCTTAAAGCTTGCTCGCTTAAAGAAATCGATTTATTAAAGTCTCTTTCAGTGAAAGCAGTTTCAGCTAAAATTAAATTGTTTTCAGCATTACCAAACGCAGTAATAACTTCAGGACTTAAATTAATTAAATTACTTTCAAGAAAAGTTTTTTCCTCCACTGCACTCAAACTAAAATCCCTGACATTATTTAACTTAGTTAAAGCAGTTGAACCATCAGTTCCAAAGTTTTCAACTTGAGAATCAAAAGTAATATTTTTACTGTTTAAAGCTTCATCAAAAACAATTACCTTGAATTCATAATTACCATCAACAACCAGTTCACTATTCCAGTAAAAAAACCAATCAGTGTTACCGTCAGCTACAGAAGAATCAAGGCTAGTAAAACTTTCTTCTGCCAAGTCAAGGTTTTTGTAAAAGAAATTAATGTCATAAACATCGTTTGCAGTTAAAACATGAAATTCTGAAACGCCTTGAATTAATTCAGGAATTACAGCCATTTCCAATTTTTCCGGCACAGTGTTGTCAACAAAAAAAGCATAATTTAAATCACTTTTTTCTCCCCTAGAGTTAGTTGAAACAAGGTTAAAAATTATTTCTCCGTCAACTTCATCAGAAATAAACTTTTCAAAATAAAAGTTTCTGATTGAACCACTAGCATTAAAAGTTTCACTGGAATTATCAGGATAAAAAATTGTTACTTCAAGATAGCCATCAACAACGTCATTTGAAGTCAAAGTAAAATAAAGTCCTCCGCCAGGCAACCACCATTTTCCAACAATTTCTCTCCCGGCATTAATGTCAAAAACATAACTTGGACCAAAAATATCCATTTTAGCAGAAACAATTTCAGTTAAACTTGAAGCATTACCTAAAGCATCAACCGCTCTAACCCTATAATAATAAGTTTTTTCATAATTAGTTCTATGCGTCCAATTAGTTATTGCTACAAGTTTATTGTTGTCTCTGCTGTCAACATTATGGTCAGTGTTATCCGCCCAATAAACGTCATAATGATCCACTCCACTGCCTCCAGTGTTATCACTTGAAGCATGCCAATTCAAGTCAATCCAGCCACTAGAGTTAGTTACAGCAGTAAAATAAGTTGGCATGGTTGGCTGAGTCCTGTCCAAAACAGTCCAATCCATTACAGCCACAGTATTCCTGTCATTAACGTCCTTAAATACCGCGTAAACTGTTTTGTTTCCATCAACCGCCGTACAGCCAGAATTAGTGTCAGTAATATTAAAGTCAGTAATTGAAGTAACATAAGTTTGGTAAGCTTTAAAATCAATGTTATTACAACTAAATCTTACACTAACAGCACTAGCCGCACTAACAGTTATTGTTGGAGTGGTATCAGAAGTAAAATTATTAGAGTCAGTGATTGAAATTGTTGGGCTTGAAGGAGCAGAAACATCACCGACAACTGCACTGTCACTATTTGAAATATTAGAGTCATTGCCTGCATTATCTGTTGCAATAGCAACATAATAGTAAGTGTTTCCTTCACTTGCCGCAGTAAAGTCATCATAATAATTTAAGTCAGTTATTCCTGTCGCAATTGCAGTCAAACTCGCAACACTTGTAATAGCACTGGCAGAACGGTAAACCTTGTAAGACGCTACCCCAGTTTCTGCATCAAAACCAGGATTCCAAGAAACATTAATGTCATTAGTTGAAGCAACAGCAGTAGCAGTCACACTTAATGGTTGTGGAGCATTAGCATCAATCGTTAAAGTCCATGAAAGTTGAGCAATATTGTTGTCAGCTAAATCATTTACATCAAAAGTTAAGTCAACTGTACTCCCAGAACTTAAAATGTTAGGGTAAGTATAACTTAAAGTATTCCCGTCAGTTATTGCTGTTTTAGTAAAGTTAACGTCCGGCACTACAACAGAATCAACAGTTAATTTAACTGAATTCATGTCAACTCCAGCCAAACTATCACTAACATTAATTGTAATAGTTGGTTGTCTTGCACCATAATCTAACGGAGTATAAGAAACTGTTGGAGCATTATTGTCAATTATAGTTTGCAGGCTGGTTGTAAAAGAACGCGTATTGCTTGAAGTGTCAGTCAAATAACCAATAAGACTAACCAAACCACTTGACTGTGTATTACCTACAGTGTAAATTCCTGAATAAAGTCCGTCATTAGAATCCCCATCATTATGTTGTCCGTCATCAAACAAGTTTAAGTCAGTTACAATACTGCCCATAGAGAAAGTTCCGTTAGCGTCAGCTTGCCCGTAAACGTTAACGTCAAGCATGTCCCCAAAATTCAAGTAATTATAATCAGACCAAGAATTACTGTCAAATTTAAGGTTTGAAATTAACGGCGCATTAGTGTCAAAAATAATCCAGTCATAGATGGCTGTTGCTGCACTGCCGGCATTATCTCTTGCCTGAAAGTAAACTAAAGCATTCCTGTCATTAGTTGAACAACCATAAGCTCCACCAGTTAAATTCCAATTGTTTTTAGTTAAAGCAAAATTTTCCCAAGAACTCCAGTAAGTGTTATCACAAGAAAAACGCATTTCAGCAATATTAACTGCATTAATGTCTAAATCAACTAAATTACTGTTAGTAAACCTTGAACCATTATTAATGTTCAAGTCAAGGCTTGTTGGAGTAACCGAACTAACCATCACACTATAAAAAATTAAAATTAATGGAAAAAACAACCAACAATTTCTTGAATTCATCATTATTCAATTCCCTCTAGATTCATCTAGATTCATCTAGATTCCTATAATTTCCTCTAAGTCACTCTAAACTTCGTTAATAATAAGAATAACTTATTTTAAAAGCTTTTGATATAAAGCTTTACATGATTCAAGAAATTCTTTCCCTAATTTTCATGACTTTCCTTCCCGTCTTCGAGTTAAGGTTAAGTATTCCAGCAGGATTATTTACCATGAATCTTTCATGGGAAACAGTTTTTCTTGTAACAGTAGTAAGCAACATTATTGCTGGAGTCATCGTGTTTTATGCATTACATTACTTAATTAATTTCTTGTTAAAATTTGACGTCATAAAAAAACCTTACAATTACCTTGCTAACAGAGCAAGAAAAAAAGCAGAAAAAAAGATTGAAAAATACGGCTGGCTTGCATTAACCTTGTTTATTGCTATTCCCTTGCCTGGTTCAGGAGTCTGGACTGGCGCACTAATAGCCCACTTGTTTGACATCAAATTCAAAAAGTTTTTAATAGCAGACATTCTAGGAGTATTGATTGCAGGAACAATTGTTACAGCAGTAAGTTTAGGAGTTGTTAGTTTCTTATGACTTCAATAAAAGAACTTGAAAAAAAACTAACTGAAATTGAAAAAAAGTTAATGAAATTAAAGAAAAGAAACATAAGAGTTGAAACTGACAAGGCATGGGAAACCAGCCTGACAAGAAAAATCATAATTTTTGCTGTAACTTACATTGTAATTGTTTTGTTTTTCTTTTTTGCTAACCTTCCCAACCCCTTAATTAATTCAATCGTGCCAGCACTAGGATTCATGCTTTCAACCTTAAGCCTGCCATACTTCAAAAGTTTGTGGAGTAAAACAATTTACAAGAAATAAAAAAACGCAGAAATTCCCACAAAAACTTTTTTAGGCACTACACTCTTTCTTTCCAACACTCTTTACAACTTTCCGCAATACCTTTCCCTTTAAGCCTTCACACCCTGCAAGGCTTTTTTACATTAAACCCACATATCTGTTCCATTTATAAAGTATCTGTTTTACAGATATAGTGTGAAGTTGACTGAAAAACGTTTAAGGGTTTTACTTTGGCTATTGAAACATAAGAATATGAAATGGAGTATTTATGCATTGCAAAAGAATGCTAAAGCCTTAGATTACTCGGCAACGCATGCTTTTGTAAAAGAATTAGAGAGAGAAGAATTTGTTGTAAAGAATGTAAAAACAAACGAATTCCAGTTAACTAAAGTTCCAGACTTAATAAAACAAATTTCTTTGTTTAAACCAATTGCTTCAAGAAAGAAAGAGTACTTTTATTCTGGACTGGATTTAACAAAAAAAATAAAGTTTGTTAAACTCACGGGCTTAAAGTATGCTTTAACAGTTTTTGGTGCAAGCGAACTATTGCACCCTTATATTAAAACAAACTTACTGCATTTATATGTTAACGAAAAAGACATTAACAAATGGGTAAAAAAATTAACTGCAAAGAATGTTTTAAAGTCAGATAAAGCAAGCGCGAACACTGTTTTACTACCAGTTACTGAAAACATTTATTTTGATTTCAATGAAACAGTTAATGGTTTTAAGCTAGCACCGTTTGCAGTACTGATTGCTGACTTGCTTTCATTTAGCGGTTTAGGTGAAGAACAAGCTAATTTTATTCTAAAAAAATGGCTGGCTGGCAGAATTTGATAATATGATTGATAAGGAAATGGCAGAAAAATCTGAACTTTATTTATGCAAGTTTTTTAAAAAGCTTACTGCAAAAGAATTGAAAAGTATTGGTTTGATGGGTGGCTGGGCAGTACACTTGTTATTACATGAATTAGATAAAACACACATTGGTTCCAGAGATATTGACATATTTTTTGACTCAAAGAAAATTAGTTTAAAAACAATTTCTGAAAAACTTAATGTTCTTGGTTTTTTGCCGCATTCAACTTTTCGGTGGGTTAAGTATTTTAACAGATTAACAGGCAAAGAATTAACTGTTGAGGAAAGTAAGAAAATTGCAATTCACGAATTAGTTCCAATTTATTTTGACGTTTCAAGTTATATAAAGATAAAACACTCTATGTTTTTGCCGGAGTTGAAGGAAGTTCTTGTTAAAGAGAACAAAATAGTTAATTGGAAAGGAATCAAAATAATGGTTCCAACAATTAAAGCAATGGTTGAATTAAAACTTAAATCAGTTGTTGAAAGAATTGATTCTTTTAAAAGAGCAAAAGATTTAGCTGACCTTTATGCTTTAACCGAAACAGATTACAGTGTTTGGGAAACAAAAAATAATGAACGATTTAAACTAAAAAAAATTGACAGGAAAATTATTGAAAACTTTAAGCAAAACTTAGAAATGTTTAGATTGGACGGTAGTTTAAATAATGTTTCAACAACTCTTGCCGTAAACATTAACCAAATAATTGCTGTTCTTGAAAAGTTTTAACACATTTAAAGCCATCAAGCCTTCGCCCCATCTAAAGCTTTCTCGCAAGAACATTCTTTTCCAGAATTCAAGTCAATTCTTTCAATTGCTTTCTCTAAAACTTTTTTAGTGTTCTCTAAATTTAATTTCATGGTTTCCTGTACTTCATTCAAGTTAACTGGTTTTTCAGCCCACACATCATAATCAGTTACACTTGCAAGAATAGAATAACATAATTGTTGTTCACGGCACAAGATTGCTTCCGGCACGCCAGTCATTCCAATAACGTCAGCAAACTGCCTGTAAAACTTGCTTGCTGCTTTAGTTGAAAACTGTGGCCCTGAAATTCTAGCATAAGTTCCAGTTGAATGAAAACTTAAATTTAATTCTTTCAAAGTTTCACTTAAATCATTTCTTAGAACCTGGCAAAACGGTTCAGCTAAAGAAACATGATAAAATTGTCCTGAATCAAAAAAAGTCGTTAAATCTTTTCCAAAATCAATAAACTGGTCAACTAAAACAAAATCCCTTGGCTTGAATTCTTTTTTAAGCGAGCCAACCGCACAAACTCCTAACACCTTTTTAACTCCTAATTCTTTTAAAGCCCAAATGTTGGCTTTAAAGTTTATTTTGTGAGGTGGAATAACGTGTTGTTCTGAATGCCTTGGAAGAAAAACAACTTCTCTGCCATTAAAGTCAGTTATTGTAAGTAAGTCTGAAGTCATTCCAAAAGGAGTAAACACTTTCTTTTTCTCTTTAACCTTGAATAATTCAGAATCATTTAATCCAGTTCCGCCAATTACTGCAATCATTCTAAATTCACTCCCTTTCACTCTCATAATCAATTAAAGAAATTACTTTATAACCTTCAAACAATTTTCTTGAATTCAGGTAAGATAATTCAATCAAGAAAGCTAAAGCTGAAACTGTTGCACCAGTTTTTTCCACTAAATTAACTGCCGCTTTACAAGTTCCACCTGTTGCCAGCAAATCATCAACTATTAAAACTTTGTCGCCTTTTTTTAAAGCATCTAAATGCATTTCAATCGTGTCCAAACCATATTCTTTCTCGTAAGTTTCACTTATTGTTTGAGCAGGTAACTTGCCTTTTTTTCTTAAAGGAATAAAACCCTTGTTGAGTTCATAAGCAAGTAAAGAACCAAAAATAAATCCTCTTGCTTCCATTGAAACAACAAAATCAAAATCTAATTCTTTAACTTTTAAAGCCAGTTGTTTTACTGCCAAAGATAATGCTTCCTTGTCTTTCAGTAAAGTAGTAATGTCTTTAAACTGAATTCCTTTAATTGGAAAATCCGGCACATTCCTTATCGTGTTTCTTAAATCCATAATCTTTCATAATATTTATTCTCAAAAACAATTAAATACCTTTAAGTTGTATTCTTAACTGAAATGACTGGCTTTATTGCAGACAAAAAGTTAATTGAAAGTTATGGTTTGCCTTTTGCTAAAACTTTTCTGGTTGAAAACTACAGGGAGTTAAGCAAGGCAGCCTTAAACCTTGGTTACCCTTTAGTCTTAAAATTGTTTTCTTTGCAGGCAAGCCATAAAACAAACTTTGGCGGAGTAATAACTGGACTGCATTCTTTTAAAGAAGCAAGACAGGCATTCAAAAAAATTAAGGTTAACGCTTTACAAAACAAGGTTTCTTTTAACGGAGCACTAGTTCAAAAACAATTAAATGGTTTAGAGTTAATTATTGGCGGAAAAAAAGACGCACAATTTGGTCAAACCATTTTATTTGGTTTAGGCGGAACAAGCGTTGAAATTTTAAAAGACTTTAGTTTAAGAGTCTGCCCGATAACAAAAAAAGACGCCGGAGCAATGATTAAAGAAATTAAAACTTTCAAGTTACTGAATGGTTACCGTGGAAAAGAAAAAGTCAACTTAAAGTTATTAGAAGAATTATTATTGAAAGTAAATGACTTATTGTTAAAAGAAAACTTGAAAGAATTAGACTTAAACCCGTTGATTGCTTTTGACAACAAAATCACAGCAGTTGACGTTAGAATTGTAAGGTAAAGAAAATGAATTTAGAAAACCTGTTAAGTGAGAGAGTAAAATTTTTGCCTGAAGGTCAAATGCATAAGTTTCTTAGAATTGCAGCACAGGAAAAAAACATTACTAGTTTTGGACCAGGCGAACCAGATTTTACTACTCCACAAAAAATTCTTGACTATGGTAAAACTGCTTTTGATAAAGGGTTAACTCATTATTCTCCTTCAAGCGGCAGAACTGAATTAAAAAAAGCAATTGGAAAAAAACTGGAAAAAGAAAACAAAATAAAACTAAATGACTTTGAAAAACAATTAATTGTAACTAACGGCAGCACAGAAGCCATTCTTTTAACTTTTCTTGTATTGCTTGACCCAGGCGAAGAAGTCATTGTTCCAAACCCTGGTTTTTTAGCTTTCAGGCCTTGCGTTGAACTAGTGCATGGAGTGGCAAGAGACTTAAATTTGAAAGCAGAAAACGGTTTTGAGATTAACCCTGATGAATTAGCAAAACTTGTTTCAAACAAAACCAGAGCAATAATAATTAACACGCCAGGCAACCCAACTGGAAACGTTTTAAACCATAAAACTTTAGAAGAAATAGCTGACATTGCAATTGAAAACGATTTAATAATTTTAAGCGATGAAGCCTACGAGTTATTCACTTACGGTAAAGCAAAACACTTAAGCATTGGCAGTTTAAATGGTTTAGAGGAAAACGTTATAACTTTACAGTCTTTCAGTAAAACTTTTGCAATGACTGGATTTCGGGTTGGTTATGCTGCAGGCCCTGAACCAGTAATCAGGGAAATGACGAGAACGCACATGTTTTCAAGTATTTGCGCTCCAACAATAAGCCAAGTAATGGCAATAAAAGCTTTTCAAGCAAAAAAAGAAGCAATTGAAATGCGTGACGCTTTTGAAAAAAGAAGAAACTTAATGATTAAACTGGTAAAAGAATGCGATTGCTTTGACTTGCGAGTTGAACCTGAAGGCGCGTTTTACTTGTTTCCAAAAATTAACTTAAATTACTCTTCCCTAGAATTCACTGAACTGTTATTAAATGAAGCAAAAGTTTTAGTTATTCCTGGAACAGAGTTTGGAAGCCAAGGAGAAGGCTTTGTAAGACTAAGTTATGCTACCACTGAACAAAAAATAAGAAAAGGCATTAAAAACATAAAACAAGCAACAAAGTTTGAGAAAACAACTGATGATTATGGAATTAAAAGAATCTAACTGGCAAGTGTATGTTGATTATGGTTTATTTGAGGTCTTTATGGTTAGTGCCAGTCATTTTAAAAGCAAGGAAAGATTAAATATACCAATACAAAATGCAAGAGCCATAGTAATTGCAGACAAAGAAGCCGTGCCAAAAAAGCTTGTTAGCGAGCTAATTAAAATTAACAATAAGTGTTTACTCCAAACTGAAGAACAAGTAAAATTATCAAATAAGTTAACAAAATATAATTTAAGTTTACCAGCAGGCGCCTTAACAGCTGGTGCCTTTTTGACTTTTTTGTATCAAGAGTACTCTAAACAAAAGAAATTAAACAGAAGAGATTTCTTAAAATCTACAGCTATTAAAAGTTTAATTCTCTTGGCTTGTGGTGGCGGCACTTCAATTGCAAAATGGAGTGACAACAAACTAAAAAAAGAATTAGGGACTGTTAAAGACGGATTAAATTTGATGAAAATACATGCAATAGGAAGACACTTTTTATTTGAGGAAGGATTCAAGCCTTTAATCTATGTTGTTTCAAGAGACAAAAGTGCTTTACCTTACTTTGCCAAAGACCCTGAAAAAGCAAAAGCATTAGCAGAAAGAATCAAAAGCATTTTCTCTGATTATAATAAAGTAAGAGAAGTTTTTCCAACAGAAAAACGGATAGTGTTAGAAGAAATGGAATTAATGTTTAAACCAAAACGAAAACAAGTTGAACCAAAATACATTGCAAGAAAAGAACCAGTTTCCAGAAGAAACTTTCTTGCACTCCAAACCAATCCAAAGACAATAGCTCACAGAGCTTAAAAACAACAAGTTTTTATTCTAATTTAAACACAATTTCTTGGACATGGAAGAAAGACACGATTACTTGGTTTTGACTTTAGACTTGCATAACCACTTGAATGAAAAAAAAATGAACTCCCTCGAGTTCTGGAAGAAAGTAAAACAAAGAAAAATTGACGTTATTGCTTCAACAGAACACTCTTGTTATAATCCAAAAGAAGCTTTTGAAAAATTACTTAAAACAAAACCAAAAGACAAGATTTTAATTCCAGGAATAGAATTAGATACCAGCATTGGACACGTACTGGCTTACGGTTTTGATGATTCAATTTTTGACTTTCAGGAATTTTTTGGAGAAAAAGTTGACTTTAAAAAAGTCTTGAAAACAGCAAAAGAAAACAACATTATTTTAAGCATTGCTCACCCTTGGGGGTTCTCTTATGATAGTGCAGCTTACATTCTTGGTGCAGAAAAGTTAAGGCAGTTAATCAGAAAAGAAGACATTGGAGTTGAAACTTACACGGGAATAATTGGTTACTTGAGTTATTTTGTTTATGAATCCAAGTGGATTAAAAAACCTTTAAGCTTATTTGAATTTCTTGAAAGAAACCGTTTAACTCGTTACACTGGTTTAAGCAGGATTGGAAAAAAATTAAAGAAAAAACTTGAATCAAAGCAAACAGAAGTAAGCATGCGTTGTGCTAGTGCAATAGAGTTAGGAAAAGAAGCCAAATTTAATACTGCTGGCTCTGACACTCACACTTTAAACAGAATTGGAACAGGAGTTTTAAAAATAAAGTTTCCAAAAAACCTTCACTTAAATAATAAAAACGTTTTAACAGAATTAAAGAAAAAGAAAATTATTTGGTCTGGCCCATTACACAAACAATCCAGTACCGGAACTTATTATAAGCCAAGTTATGCTTTAACAAAAAAAGAACTTTTTGAAGGAGTAAAGTATGCTGCAAAAATAGTAGCAAAAAGATCTAAAACTACTCAAAGAATTGTCAGAAAACTTAAAAGAACCAAGGTTAAAAAATGAAGCCATCAATTGACACTAAAACCAAACTAGAAAACGTTCCAAACACAACTCAAGAAATTCACTTAGTCAGGCCAATTGCAGGCAAAAAACTTGAAGAAATAATTAGAAAATGCAGGGACTTGAAAACCATCACTTTAAGTGAAAGTACTTTAAAACGCTTGAAATCAAACCAACTAAAATTATTGAAAGAAAAAAAAATAGAGTTAAAACTTACTTCTCTTCGCGGCAGGCCTTTAAGCTTGAAAGCAGAAAAACTAATGAAATTAATTGAAGCACGCTCTTACTATGATTCTTACAGGAAAGTTGAAAGCGAGACAGGCATTCCAAAAAGCACTGCACACTATATTTTAAATTATTCAAAAAGAAATAAAGTTAAAAATAATGGTTTGATAGTGCATGTTAGTTAGTAAACCTTCATTTTTCCTTTAACTTTTTTTTCCTTCAAAAATTCTAGAATTATTTTAGCGCTTTCATCCATTAATTTTTCTTCTTTAATGTTTTCTGCACTAAAACTTCCAGCGCCTTCATGGCCTCCACCATAACCATTAAACTTTGACTCTAGTTGGACAAACAAGTTTTTCACTAAACCAAAACCAAATTTTTTAACAAACTCTTGACTGGCTCTGGCACTTAAAGTTGTGCGGTTCTTTTGTTTTCCCACGACAAGCGCTACACTTGCACCTAACCTGACAAACTGGTTTGCTGCACTTGACTCAAAACAATCAATGTTTGAAGTAACAATTAAATAATCAGTTAACCTGTAAACCTTGCTCCGCCTTAAAGCTTTCAGTAAAGCAATTTTTTCTGAAACATTTCTTTCTAATGAAAACAATTTAATTATTTCACTGTAATCTTTTCCAGCCAAAAACATTAACTCGCTTAAATCCTGAAAAGTTTTAGCGTCAGCAAGCTTAAAGCCAGCCGAGTCTGTTATTATTCCTGCCGACAAACACAAAGCAGTCTTTGGACTAACTTTAATTGCTTGTTTTTTGAATTCGTGGTAAAGTAATTGAGTTGTAGAAACAACTTTCCAGTCAATTAAGTAAGTGCCTTTCCCAATAAAAGAAGAGTCTTTTTTATGGTGGTCTAAAGTATAAAGGTTTTTTACTTTAAGAATTTTTTCAATCTGGCTTCCAGCCATTTCTTTTGAACTAAAGTCAACTAAAATTACGTTGTCAAAGTCTTTAGGGTTAACGTTAATCATTAACTTTAAATCCAGGTTTTTTGCTAAAGAAACTGCCGGCAAAGACACATGATCTACAGCACTTAAAACGATTTTTCTTGCTTTATTGTTAAAAGTAAAATAAAGTGCAGCTGCAGTTGCTATAGCATCAACGTCTGAAGCAAGGTGAGTTATGATTAAAACTCTTCTTTTTTCAAACAATTTTTTTAATTGCATGAAAAACTAATGTTTAAACTGTTTAATTAACTTTTTTATCGTTTTTGTCTTCTTCTGTTTTTTGAGTTGACTCTATTTTGGCTTTTATTTTGTTTAAATTGTTTACAACAATGTCTTCTTGTTTTTGAAGTGATTTAACCCTTAATTCAAGTGATTCTTTTTGTTTTATTGTATCCTCTAAAACTATTTTTGTGTCTGATTGGATTAAAACGTTTCCAACTGCTTTGAAAACCTTTTTTTCTTTTGTTTCTTTTAAGGCTTCAACTGCAGCGCTTAAAGCGTTAGCCTGCATTTGCGTTTGCTGTTTTTGATTAGAAACTCCCATTAACTGGTTTCTGTACTGTTCAAAAGCTTGAATGTCTTGCTGCAATTCTTTTTGTGTTACAACCATTTTTACTCTACCTCCTGCATTTTAATTGAAACATTAATTAACCTTAAATAAGAGTTAACTGCCGCTCTTAAAGCAGTTAAATCCAGTGCTTTAATGTTTAAAATTATTCCTTGTTCAAGTTTTTTAAACTTAATTATAGACCTTTTCTCATGCTTGTTATTTGTTTCTGGTTTAATGCTTTCCAATACTGTTTTAAAATTGGTTTTCTTTGACTCTAATTTTAAAACAAATTCAAAAGCAAACTCACTCATACTGCGTCAACTTCAATTGTAACTGGAGGCCTTTCTTTAAACAATATTTTGTGACCACAATTATTACATCTTATTAATCCTACTGGCAGTGAATCAATTTTTGCACCGCACTTACCACAATAATACATTCTTACACCACCCCGCTTTCAACTGACTCTTCATTAAATTCTTTAACTTCTTTATCTTTGTCTTCTTTAACTTCATTTATTTCTTTCTTTTTGTTTTGTTTTTCTCTTTTCTCTGAATCTTTTTTCTCTTTTTTCACTGTCTTTTTTTCTTTTCTTTCTTTTCTTTCTTCTTTTTGCTTTTTTTCTCCAGTTTCTTCTGCAAGTTTCTCTGACTTTAAAGTAAGCAAGCCACCTAATTCTTGAGCAAAGCTTTTCTGTGAAACCATTTTCTTAATAGTTTTACCTGTCAAGGTTTCAGGAACAAATGCTCCGCCAGAAAAAACCAAGCCGCATTTATCGCATTTAAAAACACCAAAGTCAATTCTTTTAACTTTGCTGGCCTTACAATTAGGGCAATCGTGTTTTTGTTTTTGTTTTTCTTCAATTTTTTGCACTCTCTTCTTTATGCCCCTACCGTACCTGGCACCAAACCTTCCAGTTGACTTAACTTTTTTTGTTCTGCCCATTTTGCATCACTTATAATATTTTCTTAATTCTTTTGCTTTAACCATTGAAGTTTCAATTGCTTGACTTAACTCTTTAAAGTTAAACCCGCTTTTACCGCCTTTTTGGGTTCCAGTTATAATGTCTTTTTCAATGCTTGCAATTGAAAACCTTGCATTCAAAGCTTTTTCTTCTGCTAAATCAGTATCAAACAATATTTTGTCACCAATTTTAGCAAAAGTTGTTAAAACTGGCAAGCTTTTTAACTTTAGTTTTCCAGCATATTCTCCTTTAACTATTTGTTCGTCTTCAACTTTTGGAATCTTACAGTCATTTAAAGCGTTAACTGCCGCCAAACTACAAGCATCAAAAAGGTTTCCATCAAAGTTTATTGTATAAATGTCAATGAATGCAATGTAAGCTAGTTCTCCTTCAGTAATGCAAAACTTTTTGAAATCTAATGTTCCAGAGTTTCTTATTCCTCTGTCAACAACTCTTGATAGTTCAATTGCTTCCCCGCTTGGAAACCCTGTTTCAAATTCTGGTGACGCTATAGGAATCATTTCAGCGTTAACACCCATTGAACCAGAATCAGGTGAATCAGGGTAAGGTTTACCCAAAACAAATTTTACTCCAGCAATAACTTCTGTTTCACCAAACTTGACTCTAGCTGAACCTTCAGCATTCTGTGAAACATCTTTTACTACTTCTATTTTTCTGTACTCATCAAACTTTCTGTTGTCAAGCCTTTTTCCTTGCTTCACTGAGTCAACTACTTTGTTGGTTTTCAATAACCATAAAACGTCTTCACTCATTGTTCTCACCCACATATCTTTCCCTTAAAGCTTGTTTTTGGACTTCATGAATTTTTTTGCTTGCATTTAAACCCAAGTCATACATTTTCTTCCATTCTTCAACTGAATGCAATCCATCAGACTGATGTAACACCAGTTCTTCAGTTGCAGGCAGGAAAGCCAAAGCCAAGTCAACTGCATCTTCAACGTCTTCTTCTTCCTTGTTTAAGTCCACTATAAGATTACCGTTAGCTCTTCCAACGCTTACAGATGAAACTAAACCTCTTAAAGGAATACCTGCATCAGCTAAAGCAACGCTTGCCGCAGTTAAAGCTGCAGCTCTGGTTCCAGCATTAGAGTCCATCACGTAAACGAAAACATCTATTGCACTGTTAGGAAATTTTTCTAAAAAAACACTTTTATCTAAGGCTTCCGCTGAAACCTTTGAAATTTCCATGTCTCTTCTCCCTGGTCGGGGATTTTTTCTTTCTGAAACACTAAAGCAAGCCATCCTGTAAGTGTAACGTAAGATTGCCTTGTAAGGATTACTCATGTGTTTTGGTATTACTTCTCTTGGGCCGTGAACTGCTGCATAAATCTTGTTCTGACCCCATTCAATAAAAGCTGAACCATCTGCTTCCTTTATTACGCCAGCAGTAATTTTAACTGGCCTCAGCTCGTCAGCTTTTCTTCCATCAACTCTTTTAATTTTTTCAACCAATTTATTCACCTTTCTTTAAAAATTTTTGAACCCCATTAGTTAAATCACTTAAATGGGATTTTTTTTCAATTAAACGCAAAGCTTTAGTTAATAACATAATGTCACCGCCTTTTACTGCAACAAAACCATTTTTGCCGACAACCATAAAACTTTTCGTTCCCTCTCTTAAAACATCTAACATTGAATTGTTTTTTCCAATAATTCTTGGAATTTTAACAGGTGAAACCTTAATGATTTCAACGTCATTTAAAACTCTTACTTCTGAAAGCTTTGGTTCACCTAACTCGTTAACGTCATTAACTTTAGCTGAAATCACGCTTCCAGGCTTAATGTTTCTCATCCAGCTTTCTTTTGAAATATAACTAGTGTGAACGCAGTCAACGTCAACAGTGTAACCTGAAAACTTTTCACTTTCAACTATTCCAATAACAATATCTCCTTGTTTTGGCAGGTAAATTCCATGCAATGGAATAACACTAGCAATATTAGGGTTTTCTACAACAATTCCAATACAGTCAGATAAAACTTTACCGTTTTCAACAAAAACGTGTTCTCCAAGTTTTTTTCTTTCTTCACTAACCATTTCCCCTGGCACAACTATTTTTTTCATTGTTTTTCCTCCATTAATTTTACTTCCATGTCACCGTGAGTTATGTGCTGTAACTTGTTTAACAAGTCAGCTTTCAGTCCAGCAGGAACCTCTATCAAGGCAACCAGTGCACCATCTTTACCCCACTCTTGCTTTAAAAGGTTAAAAGAATACAAGCTGTTTAAAGCCTTTGAAGCATGAATTGCAGGAATTCTTATAACCAGCCTTAACTTTTCCATTGAAATTGGAATTAATCCGCTTATTTCTTTTATAATTTCTGGAACTTGTTCTTTAACACTTTTAAAAATATCAACATTAATTTTTGCTTCCCTTAAAGCATTCTCAATTCTTGCAGGCGGGTGAGGAGCTTTAGTTTGAGGGTTTAAAGCATTACGAGAAATGAATTCAATTAACTCTTTTTCTTTTTGTTCAAGTAATTCTTTTCTTTGCTGTGTAGTTAACTGCACTCTGCCATTCAAAATAATTTCTTTTGCAACAATAACAGCATCAGTTGAAGAAAAAACTTTAATTAACTCTTGCTCTGAAGCTTTCTCGCCTTTTTTTGCATCCTTAAAAATTTCATCAATAGCTAACAAGTCATCAAAGTTTACTTCCTTTCCAGACTTTAAATCTAAAGCCAAGTTAGGGTCAACTAAAACCTCGAAAACATTTCCAAATTTTTCCAGTCTAGCAATAATTGCTTCCTCTAGTTTAACCATAAGAAAACACAAAAAATAATTATTTAAATGAAGCAATTTTCTCGTTCTTGATTTTTTTGTACTTCATTTTTTCATCAACAATCGAAAACTCTAATCTTTCATCAGACATTTTCTCGTCAGCAGGCAGTGACTTCTTTAAAGCACTCACAGCCAAACTTAAAGCTTCATCTAATGAAAGTTTTTCCTTAAACTCTTTTTCAAGCAAACCCATGACAGCATTCTTGTTTCTACCAATTGCTATCGCTTTGTATTCAGCTAAAGCACCATTTGGTTCAGATTCAAACAATCTTTTACCAAACTCGTCAACGCCACCAAAAATAAATGAAACACCAAAAGGCCTTATGCCTCCATACTGTGTAAAATACTGTGTTACAGCAGCCACTCTTTTAACAAGAACTTCAACTTGTAATGGTTCATCATACAATCCCTTGTTTTCCTGACATAATTCTCTTGCATACTGAACTAGCCGTCTAGCATCACCTGAAAGACCAGAAGAAATTGCAGTAATATGGTCGTCAACCTTAAACATTTTTTCAATTGAATCAGGAACTAACAGTTTAGAGTGAATCATTTTGTCAGCTCCAAACAATACTCCTTTATCATAAATTATTCCTACACCTGAAGTGCCTTTTTCAGTAATCTTTGACGCGTATTCAACCTGATAAAGTTTTCCATCAGGACTAAACACGGTTATAGCGCGATCATAAGCAGCATTCCTCGAAACAGGATACATTAAATTTCACCTCAAAATAACAAAAAAGCATTAAAACCTTTTTTCTCTCACTAATTAATATAATTAATATATAGTTAACTTATTTAAACCCTTTGCTATCCTTCCAGAACAATAAACTGCTCACCGTCATAACTAACAGTTTTATTCAAAGTTAAAGTTCTGCCTTCAATCAAGTCATCAATAGTCCACTCTACTAGGTAATCACCTGTCTCACAAAACTTGGAATCATTCAAAATATCTGGATAAGAATAACTCTGGTTAGAGCAGTCAATCAACCAAGCACCAAAACCATAATCTGGTAATCCCTCACTTTCTTCAGTAAAAACTCTTACCCTATCACCATTAGAAGTAGTAATAAAAAGTTCGCCCGCATACTTACTGTTCAAGAACTCGCTTCCAGAATCAAAAGCATCCTTCAAGTAACCACGAAGTAATTTATGGTCAGTGAAATCCACTATAAGCAATTCACCTATCTTTGGAAATATTCTGTCAAATAAATCCCTGTACGCATAATTGAAAGCGAATTCGTTAGATAATGCTAACGATAGTGGCTCCTTATAGAAAGTTATGGTTTCAGGCATTACTTCATCACCATTGTATGGTGCTGTCCCCACACCATTCCAGTATTCTTTTCTATCAATATGGTGATGTATAGAATTCTCTCCAGTATATCTTGCTGCAATCAAATAATTGCAGTATTCACAATCATCAAAATGATAAAAACTAAAAGAAGGATTATAATAATTTTTTTCACTATAGACCCCATATATTCCAGAATATTCAAGGGATGACAATTCACTGTCACTGCATGGAAACGTACGAAACAATGCATAATTAGGAGAATAAGAAGCAACAGTTAAAACATTATTATTTTCAGGACTATAAATAAAAGGATAATTCATTTCCACTGTAGTTTCATTTATTTCTTCTAATGAAATGTTTGACGTTAAATCATTGAAAGGATAATAAAAGTCCGTTCCAATACCTAAAAATGCTGTCTTTGGATCATCCGCTGCTAGAACAGCAAGGGACACTTTATAATCAGAGAAAAGTAAGTCATTATCACTTTCTATGGCAATTCCTGAATTAACTCTGCTACTATAATCCCGCCAAGGCCAGATAGGAGCAAATCTTGTTGTCAGCCAAGGAGGGGCATAATCATTTGTTCTATTAATTGCAATTAAAGTATCAATGGGCACTAATCCTTCTTCTAAACCTTCCATTATTTCATTAAAGTTTGTTTGAATTAGTGTTGCGTTTGAAACGTCAAGGACTATTTCTCTTTCAGGGTTTTCTGTTAAGTCAATCCTTTTAAAGAAAAGAGTGCTTTGATAATCATTAACATTAGGATAATCCATTTCTTTAATTCCAGCAATCAAATCAAATTTTTCAAGATCAGTGAAAAGAGTGTGTTCGTAATAGTCATCTCCTTCATATAAAGTTGTTTCAACAAAATTAGGTGGTTTAACTATTTCTCCTTCTTCATTAATTACTACTACAAAATAGCCATTTTCGAAACTTCCTTCTCTAGGACGCCCAACAAACTTTAATTTGATTCTAGGAGGCAATAGTTCTATGCGTGTTTGAGCAGTATTATTCTCAATATATTCATCATTTTGAGAACTAATTTCAACTTTTGTTACAAACTCTGCAAAAGGAAAATAACCCAAGCAACCACCATAGTCATTGATATATTCGTCAAAATGCTGTGGGTCGTAAGAATAACTAACTGTGGTTTCTTCTCCTGCTTTTATAATTGGAATCGTTTCAATGTGAACTAATAAAGGATCCTCACTAACTTTATTGGATTGATAAAATTTTACTTCAACATTTTCTTCATCAAAACTACCAGCATTAATAACTTTTACTGAAACACTTGTTTGTTCATCAACAAAAGATTCTTTAGGAGTAATGATTTCTTTTATTGCAATTTCATGTTCTGGTTGGGATGGAACATAAAGTTCAGTGAAAGAATCCCCAAGAACCGTTAATTCAAAAAACTGGTTTCTCCAAGGCGTTTCTTGACCCACAACCATTCCAACAAGATCACTTCTAGAATCTTGAACTGCGTTCCCAATGTTTAGAATACCTTCTCCATAAACTGCATCCCAAAATTGCTTGTTAAAACTTTCTGCAGGACCATTAGTATGGTCTAATGAACTCCAGCCCCACCTGCTGTTACCAACATAAGCAAAGCTTCCTCCAGAAGATGTCAGAAAATGCTCTGCAATAGAATCACATCCCCTGTATCCTCCAGATTCTCCTCCCTTCCAATTATCAAATGCGGCAGGATAACAACCAGTAGAATAAGCAATAAAATATTCGGAGTTAGTAAGATTGTCAACATCAAAATAATTCTCACAATTGTTTTTAAGCCTCATATTTGAAAAATTAGAGGAATGCCCACCATGGTTTATTATATGAACACTTTCACTCATTTTAGATAATAACTCGCTTTTAAGCCAACAATTATCCGGTTTACAAGCATGGTTATTGCAATAACTATTATCATTAAGTGTTTCACATTTGGTATCTGATGCACACCAAGTGTGACAGCATAAATTATCTTTATCATAAAGAGTATCCTGGTAGTATGAGAACGGAAACCCTGAATTTGATGGTTCATATTTTGTAGTTCCAAGTCTAACTTCTTCTAATGCATTTCTAGAGAATTCCATGTCACCTGAAAAACCTAAATGTTCTCCAACCATTAAAATTTTTTTCAAGTATTCATCACCATTTTCTTTTGCTTGCTCGTAAGCAAGAGTTTTCCTAACAAAGTTTGATAATTCTATCTCTGAATCAACTGGCGCTCTACCAACAAACACTTCACAAGACAAGTCAACATCACTGCCATTTTCACCATCACTTACTTCGCCATAAACTCCATCTTCATCCCAGTCATAAGACCCATCAAGGCAAGAATAATAAATATCTGCAGCAATATCTTTTTCGTTATGTGAACCGTCATCTATTGCAAAAACTAATCTCGCAGGAATAATGTTGTCACCGCTTTCTCCTCCAACATCAGCTCCGTCACCATCTCCTCCAAGCAAAACATATTCTGTTTCCCAGTTGATGTAAGCGATTCTGATAAAGTTTCTTATTCTTTCCTGCAAGTCAACTCCAGAAACATGGTCATTGATTTCTTCAACTGTAATGATTGCCGTACTTAAACCTTGCTCTTCTCTTTTCTGCATTAAATCCTGAAAAGTGTAATCCCCTTGAGAATTCTTTAACGCTTTACTAGTAATAACAAGATATTCAGCTTCATCAACCACTCCAAAAACCTCCCCATAAGCTATTGGAGGCGGCAAACCAGGCTGAAATGGCTTAATACCACCAGGACGTCCAGGAAGACTTTTAATTGTGTTCTCAAAACCATAAGAATCAAGCGTTTCTAAGTTGTCTATTTTGGTTTTAATTAAGTCTTCGTCTTTCTGCAAACCACGAAACATTAACTTGTTTTCATTGTCTTGCATTTCATTAAATGAAAGCTTTTGTGTTTCAACTTCAACTGTAATAGACTTGTAATAGTAGACTTCTCCAGTCACCGGATTATAATGCAAAGGATAAACGTTTGACAACATTACCTCATAACCCCTTTGAAATTGCGATTGTTGTTTGCTTGAATCTTCAACTGGAAAAAACTCGTCAACCTCATAAATTATTGGGTTAGGTTCAACAAACTCAAAATTAATATCCGGCAAAATAGGGTAACCTTTTTGCCCTGGCTGTAAGTTATATTTTCCTGATAGAACAGTTTTCTGGCTGCCAATAACTTTAACGGTTTTAATCTTGCTGTCAAACGGAATCAACAACCTAACAGTCTGAAAAGGAATAACTGGCTCTCCTTCAACTCCCCTTAACTGTAAACCAGGAAATTCAATTAAGTCAAAAACTTGTGTCATAGAGCTACTGCCGTCAAAAACCAAAACATTAGAATCAACTTCAGTAGTAAACTCTACGCTTGAAACCACTGGCGCTTCAAAACTATAAGTTTTAGTAATAGTTTGAACACTCGGAGTAACTATTGCACCCCTACCAACACCCATTTCTGCAACACAAACTTCATTAATGCAAGAAAAACCTTCACTACAATCAGAATCAACAGAACAAGACATTGTATTAGTTGGCTCTAACTCAACACAACCACTAAAAAACAAAAAAAAGAAAACAAACAAAATTAAAAACAAACTTTTCATAACATTAAAACAACTACTTTTTCTTATTTAAAACCCTTTGCTGTCCGATTTTGTTGTTTCCTTTTTCACTTCCTTAATGTCTTTGAATAATTGTTTCTCAGAAACTTTTCTTTTTGGAACAACCCTTATTTTATTCCAAAGTAGTTCAATAGAATTCAATAATAACACAACAAATCTTACAACAGAAACCATTAAAAAATGCCGTCCAAAAACAAAATAAGAAACAGAAAATAATTACTTTAACGCTTTCTCAAACTTATTTACAACCCCTGAAACCTTTTCAACCATTACACTAGCCTTCACACCATTAACTTCTTGAACGAATAAACCAGTACTTTTCAAAACATTAACTGCAGGCAAAAAACACTTGACTACAGCAAAACCTTTTTCAGAGTTAAATTTCTTTAAATTAAACCCACTTTCGCTTACACCTTTGCTTCCAACCAAGAATTTTAAAGAATTCCAGAAAGCAAAATAAACATCTCGTTCAGCTAACCTTTTCTCACTAAAAACTTTAAACAAAACATACCTGTGTTTTTGCCTGTAACTTTTAGGCAATGTTTTAAGTGATTGTTTTACTTGCTTTTTCACTTTCTCACCACTTTAACACCTTCAAGTTTTCTTCTCTCAAACAACTTTAAAGGGTTTTCTTTTACAGCCA
>JBDRCV010000067.1:0-28938 GCA_043821385.1 archaeon
GCATCAGCCAAAACATAATTAAAGACATTGAAAGGTAAAAAAAATTAAATAAAACTTATATGAAAGCAAAACAGTAAACTTTAAATATAGTTAAAATAATTCATTGTAAGGAGGTAGAAAAACCATGTTAAGAAATAAAAAGGACAAGGAGCATTAGAATACTTACTATTAATTGGTGGAGCAATTCTAATCGCAATTGTAGTTATTGCATTATTGATAGGATTAGGAACTTCTGGGGGACAAACAGCAAACGAAACATTCAACGCATACAACGAAGAATTACAATTTCAAAAAGAAGCAGCAAATCCTTATTGCCCAAGCGGCATTTGTGATATAAGTGAATATGATGCTGTTGGAACTCTATGTGCTGAAGATTGTGGTTGTGTGGATTCTGCTGGTGACCCAGGCATACCAGACGACGTCTGTGACACTGTAAATGGAGAAAGCAGAATTAACTGTCCAGACTGCCAGTAGGTAATCCATCATGATTGGAAACAAAGGGCAAGTCTCGTTTGAGTACTTGCTTACTGTTTTGTTTGGAGTTTTGCTGGCGCTTGCGGCAGCAATTCTTGCTTCAAACATTACATCTATAGCTTTAGTAGCAAAATCCAGAGTCTTGGACTATAGAGAAAGTTTTATTACAAGCATTACTGGCGGTTAGGAAAAATGTTTTTCCTCTATTTCTTTCTAATTTCTTTTATAGGATTAATTATAGCTAGTTACACTGACTTAAGAAACAGAATTATTAGCAACAAGTTAACTTACTCAATGATTTTATTAGGTTTAGGTTTGCATTTAGTTCAAACACTAGTTGAAGGCAATCCTGAACCAATAATGTTCAGCGTGTTATTAACGATTATAACTTTTACTGCTGGTTTAGGGTTATGGTTTATGGGTGCTTGGGCTGGAGGAGACGTTAAAATCTTTACTGCTTTAGCAGCATTAAACCCTTTAAACCCTGCAATTTTAAGTGAGTTAATTCCATTGTTTGCTAGAATTGAATTACCTGTTTTTCCTTTAACCTTGTTCTTGTTTAGTATTATCTGCATGCTGCCTTACGGAGCATTATTGTCTTTAAAAGCAATTAAAAAGAAAAAAGAGTTAAGGCAAGAATTAAAGTTAGAGTTAAAAGCAAGGTTTTTGCAGGCAATTCCTTTAGGTTTAATTGCTGCAGGATTGTATTTTGTTTTAAGTAACTTGAACTTGCCTGGTTTAATGGTTACGGTTTTGTTTATTGTTATCTTGTTTTCCTTGAAATGGTTTAAGAGAGTTTTTATTCCAGTCAGCATAATATTGTTTTTGATTGCTTTATTCTTTCAGCCGGTTGAAAGCATTGTTAGTGCTACAAGCACTATAATTGTAGTGTTTTGCTTGTATGTTTTATTAAAGTTTTATTTTATTTCAAAAAAACACGTTTTAAGAGAAAAAGTCAAGGTTTCAGAGTTAAAAGAAGGCACAATTATCAGTAAAAGCCTTTACAATGTTAAAGGGAAAATTGTTGCATCAGATGGTTTAAGTTTTAGCGGAATGCTAAAGCTTTTAAAAGAAAAAAACCTTTCATTATTGAAACCAAAAGGAAAAATATTAATTGACAGTAACAGGGCTGCAGGAATAGAAGAAAAAGAAGTAAAATTGCTGAAAAAACTTGCAAGAGAAAAAAAGATTTCAAAAGAAATTGAAGTAAAGTTATCAGCTCCTTTTGCTCCAGCAGTTTTAATAGCGTTTCTTTTGCTTTCATTAATTGGAGATGTTTTATGGGTGGTAATCTTTTGAATAAAGGACAAATTTCAATTGAATTCATGTTACTGTTAATAATAATGTTGTTATACATTCAGGCAGTAATTATTCCTGCAATGAATGATTCTACGGCTAGCGTGCAAGACGTTAGAAGAATAGCTGAAAGTAATTTAGCTTTAGAAAAAATTTACAATACTGCTAACGAGATTGCTTTTGCTAGTGGGGATAGTTTTCAAACCATAACAGTTTTTATTCCTGAAGAAACAAAAATTAATTGTTTAACTGGTAACAGAATTAGTTTTACAACTTACTTGGATAATACTTTACCAAAGCCTTTAACTTGTAATGAAGAAGCCGGCACTGGAAGATTTTATTGTGAAAAAATATTGTTTATTAACACTAGTTTGAGTCTTGAATGTCTTGAAGAAGGTTTTGGACCAAACATTTTAGAACAAATAAGAATTAGCAAGGATTCTGTAAATGGTGTTTTAAGTGTTGAGTATGCAAAGTAAAGGGCAGGCTAGTTTTGAATTAGTTTTAATTGCAGCAGTAATCGTAATGGCTGCAGTTGCAATTATTGGAGTAATGTTTCCGCTTGACGAAACCATTGCTTTTACTATAACTAAAAGCCTTGCATTAAAAGAATTAAACAAGCAGGATTACTTGTTTACAATTGAAAGAATTAGTTCTTCTAATGTTAGTGCTGATGGAATTACTTTAAGTGTCTGTGTTTTGCCAGGTATTAGTGTGGCAGAATTAGATGAAAGTTTAATTGACTCTGACAGGATTGAAAGAGAAATTAAGGCAAAAACGCGTTTTAAAGGAGAAACTGACATTGTTGAAGTTGAATTCCTGCAAGGGTGTATTTAATGAGTAAAAAGAATGCTTTAATTAAAGTCTTGCAAGCAGTAATTTTCTTGAATTTGGTTTTAGCAATTGTTTTGTTTTCTTTTAATGACTTGGTTTTCTTAGTTATTCCAGTTGTTTTAACAATTGTTTTTCTTTACTTTTTGTTTAAGTTATTGAAGTCAGTTAAAGAGAAAACAATTTACTTTGCTTTCTTTTTTGTTTTAATGGTTTTAACTGACTTGGCTTGGGCTGGAAACTTTTTACTTCAAAGTTTAAGTATTTTTAATTATTATTACTTGATTGCAGTTACTGCAGGATTACTGGTTTTTATCGGGTTTTTAAGGTTTGCTGTGAAAAAGAATTATTGTAAAGGCAAAGTAGTTTTGAGTGATGATAAAACAGCGGTAATTGAAACAGACTATGATTTAACTAGCTTTGTTAAAGCAGGAAAGTTTGTTGTTAAAACCAATAAAAAGTTAAAGGTTGGAGCAACAGTTAAACTTAAAATAAAGCAGGGAATTTTTAGTGTCAGGCCAACAGAAGTAGTTGGTTAAAAAATGTTTTCAGACAGGCATTTAACTTTAATTGCAATAGTAGTTGCAGTAATTGGTTTAACTGGGTTAAGCTACCTTAGTTTTACAACGACTGCAATTGAAACCAGTATTTCAAGTGTTTTAGAAGATGATTCACTGGAAGGAAGAAACGTGGAATTAAAGGGTTATGTTAACAACTTATTTTTAAAAGAAAACAACTTGTTTTTTTACTTGTCTTTAGAAGGCGAAGTTAAAAGCGTTTACTTTAATGTTCCAAAAAGCGTCAGAGAAAACATTAAAGAAAACTCTTTTGTAATAATTCAAGGCAAAATTCAAACTTACAAGAATGAAAAAGAAATAATAGTTGAAAGAATGGAATTAGCTTAACATAAAAACCATAAACTAAAGTTTTGTCTACTTTGAGTTCATCTTGAGTCCTCCAAAACATTTAATAATATTTTCTTATGAACGTTTATTATAAACTCACCGGCCCTGCGTAATGCAGGGACGGCATTTATTCTTCTGATTCTGGGTTTTTAAATTCATAGAAAGAGAGTGTAATGCCGGTAATGCTTTTCTTCGGTTACCGGCTGCCGGTAATACGATTAACATTAAATTTACAAGGAAAACCAGCTTAAGATTTAATAATAGGGTACAACATTATTTTAACATGAAATTGAAGAAATTAATTATTTTGTTATTGTTATTGTTTTTTTGTTTGTCAGTGCAGGCAAGCGATTACTTGTTTAACCCTAACACTATTAAGTCAATGGAATTAGATTTAACTGTTAATGGCTCCGGAACCATTACTGGAGAAATAAATGAAAATGATTCTTTAGAATTAAAGATTTTAACTTTTGCTAGTAATGAAAGACAAGAAGTTGTAAGTAAAACTGAAACTTTAATTATTGGAGGACAGGAAATTACTGCAGTAAGAGAAACTGTTGGAGAAAACGAGTACGCGGTTTTTACAATTAATGATTTAAGCGAGTTTGTTAGCGGAAGTGAAAACAATTTCTCTTACACTATTAATGCAAGACTTAATGCTAATGCTTTAATTGGAGTTCAAAAAGACTTTGATTTAAGTAAAGGCATTAATTCTTTTAATGATTTCTTGCTTGAAAGCCAAAACATTGAAGTCAACGACCCAGAATTAATTGGTAAAACCGCAATTGAATTCCAGAGTAATAGTTTGCTTGAAACAATTCAAGAAATAAGTGAATGGGTTTACGATAACATTGAATACGATTACGCTAACTATTATGCTGGCGTTTTTAGTGCAAAAGAAACTTACTTTAACAGGGCAGGAGTTTGTGATGAATTTGCTAACCTGACTGCTGCCTTTCTAAGAATTAAAGGAATTCCAACAAAATACAATGTAGGAATAAGTTTTGATGGTTATAAGTGGGGTAATCATGGCTGGCTTGAAGCCTTTGTTCCAGGACAAGGCTGGGTTGGAGTTGACTCAACTTACGGTGAAGCAGCCTTTCTTGACGCTACACACATTAGTTTTGCAAAACTTTACGACATCAATGAAGCAGTTGACAGGATTACAGTAACACAACATTTGAGCGTAACAATCTTAAAAGAAGAACCAGTTATTGAAATCCTTAACTATGAGAAATTCTCTAACCTTGTTAAAGTTTCTTTAAGCGAAGTGCCAGAATTAAGTGCCAGCCAAGAATTCGAGTTTGAGGCAGTAATTGAAAACTTAAATGAAACTAATTTTCTGGTTCCAATAAACCTTTCAGCTCACAACGAGTTTACTGTGGAAAATTCAAAGAAAATTATTTTGCTTGAACCAAAAGAAAAAAAAACTGTTTCCTGGCAGCTTAAAAGTCCTGAAAAAGCAGACAGAACTCAAAGTTTTTTGTATGGTTATAGTTTGTCATTGCCCGACCAGACAATTGACGGCAACTTTCTGGTAAACTTTTCAGCAGTAGAAGGAAAAACAATTGAAGGCTCAAATGTTTCAATTGATGAAGTTAGTCCATTGATTGATAACGAAGTTGTAGTAGTCAAAGTGGTTTTAACAAACAATGGAACCTTGGACGGCAACGCTACAATAATTTTAAGTTATTCTGGAAAAGACAGAGATTATTTTGTTATGATTCCGGCCGGCACAACTCAAACTTTTTCTTATAACTTAAACAATGTTTCAACCAACATTCTTGTAAGCATTAAAAGTGATGAGTCAAAAGAAATAGAAATTCCTTTCACTCCGCCAAAGAATGACAGGTGGAATAATACTGCACCAGAAGAAACAACAGGAGAACCAAGTGAAAATGATGGAGTGGGAGAAAACCAATTAATTGAACAAGGAACTGGAAACAACATTGATTTGCCTTTAGAGTTAATTGCTGGAGTAATTGCAGTAATAGTGATTTTAGGTATTGTTGGTTTTGTTTTAGTTAAGAAGAAGGCTTGAAGTCATTTCTTTTGGTTTTTTTAAATTCAATAACTTTAAGATTGTTGGAGCAATGTTTCCAAGAGAACCATTCTTTTTTAACTTGTAATTCTTTTTTGAAACCAGTATCGCATTAACTTTACTGCAAGTGTGAGAAGTAATAATTTTATTGTTTTTGTCAAGCATTAATTCAGCGTTGCCGTGGTCTGCAGTCACAATTGTAATTCCGTTAAATTCAAGGTTTTTTAAAACTACTTCTTTTAAACACGAGTCAACTGCTTTCACTGCTTTAACTGTGGCATTTAATTTGCCAGTATGTGCTACCATGTCAGGGTTAGCAAAATTAATTAAAATAAACGGGAATTTTTGCAATGAAATTGCCTTTAAAGCTTTTTCTTTAACTTGAAAAGCACTCATTTCAGGCTTTAAATCATAAGTTCTGACTTTAGGAGAGTGAACCAGAATTCTTTTCTCTTTAGGAAAAGGTTTACCTCTGCCGCAGTTAAAAAAGTAAGTAACGTGAGCAAACTTTTCTGTTTCAGCTAAACGAAGTTGTGGAAGATTTTTCTTGCTTAAAATTTCGCCAAGACAGTTTCTTATTTTTAATGAGGGAAAAGCAACGCTTAAATTCAATTCTTTATCATACTCGCTAAAACAAACAAACTCCAAATTTTGTAAAGGCTTTCTTTTAAAGTTTTTAAAGTCTTTTTTAACAAAAGCCCTAGTTAACTGTCTTGCTCTGTCAGAACGAAAGTTAAAAAAGATTACTGAATCATTGCTTTCAACTTTCACTGAACTTAAGACTGTTGGAAGAATGAATTCATCAGTAATTCCTTCAGCATACATTTGTTTTATTGCTTGTTCTGAAGAGCGAGCTTTTCTGCCCTTGCCTAAAACAATTGCTTCAAAGGCTTTTTTTTGCCTGTTCCAGCGATTGTCTCGGTCCATTGCATAAAACCTGCCGCTAAGGGAAGCAATTGCACCAAACTTTAATTTTTTCAATTCTTTTTCTGTTTCTTTAACAAAAGTCAAAGCACTTTTTGGTTTAACGTCCCTGCCGTCAAGAAAAGCATGAATAAAAACTCTTTCCAAATTATGTTTTTTGCATAATTCTAGTAAGGCTTTCAAGTGGTCAATGTGACTGTGAACTCCCCCATCACTTAATAATCCCATTAAATGCAAGTTAGAATTGTTTTTTTTCGCATGAATTAATGCTTTAAGCAAAGCCTTGTTTTTAAAAAAAGTTTTCTTCTTTATTTCATCATTTATTCTGACTAGTTCTTGTTTTACTGTTCTCCCAGCTCCAAGGTTTTCGTGCCCGACTTCACTTGAACCCATTTGGTTTTTAATTAAACCAACTTTTTCTTCTGAAGCCTCTAAAAGGCAGTGAGGGTAATTTTTTAACAAAAAGTTAAAGAATTTTGGATTAGCTTTAGCTATAGCGTTACCGTGTTTTTCTTTTCTATAACCCCAGCCATCTAAAACAATTAACACAACTTTGTTCATTAATCAACCACTTCAAACACTAACCAACCACTTCAAACACTAATCAATTACTTCAAACTCTGTTTCAATTCCTTTAAGATTAAATGCTTTCAAGGAATTTAAATTAAATGGTTTGCAGACAATAAAATTTATTTTTCCATAACGAGAAAAAGTTCTAAGGTCAGCATTTGATGGAAGATTAGAGTAACCAGTGTGAGAGTGAATCGTGCCTTTTAATGAAAAGTCAACTGGTAAAAGATGAGGGTAAAACAAAGAATAATGTTGTGACATTACAGTGCCGGGAATTAACACTAATTCTTTCAGGGTTTCATCTTTACCGCTAATTAAACCAAAAAACTCGTTTGGAAGAGTATTTTTAGAAGCAAGAAAAATGCTTTCAGTTAGATTCCTTTTAATTTTCCACATAGTAAAATAATGTTTAAAGCAAATAAATTATTATGGTTGGAATCATCAGGCAAGCCATTGCATGAGTTCTCTTAATATTGGTTGAAATCGGCAGTAAACCAATTGCTGTAGCAGTAACATAAACCATTAAACCATTAAAACCAGTTAAAACTGCAATAATTAAAGTCAAGAAAATTAAGACAATGAAATTTATTTTCTGGTAGTTTAACTTGTGAATGTTTACTGCAATAATTTTTCCAAGCCAAATTGTAATTACTGCACCAAAAGCCAGAGAAATTAAAACAGTGAAAATAATTATTGCCAAGAAATCCTGATTTAAAGGAATTAATTGTTTTATTGCCGCACTAGCTCCAGTTCTAGTTTTTCCTAAAAAAAACAAAACAAAAAAACCAAAAACCAAGTTAGTTGTATTAATCCCGCCTAAAAGAATCAAGTAAGATGAAGTTCTGATTTTGCCAATTAGTTTTCTTAAAAGAAAAGCTGCCTGATTCGGGCCTAAAGCAGGAAACAAACTTACTAGCCCGCCAGCAATAGAGCTAAGAAAAGCATACTTTAAAACTCTTTCAGAATTAATATAGTTTTTGTTAGTTAATTGTTTTCGAATAATTGTTTTTTCTTTTAAAGAATAAATTAAAGCAGGACTGGCAAACAAGCCAGTGATTAAAGGAAATAAAGCGTTATTTAATTCTATTTTTCCCTGCAAGACAATTAACCCAAGCAAGCCAGAAAGCAAAATTACTGTTATGGCATAAAACTTTTTTTTCCATGATTTCTCGCTTGAAATCATTAAAAAAATTGTTATTAAAAGTAAAGAAGGAATAATATAAGATAAAACCAAAACTAATTCTTTTACAAGAAAATAAAAAGCTGGAAGCAATGCAACAGACAAAATTCCTGCAACCAAGCCTCCAGCAACAGTTAACTGTACTGCCTTTAACCCAAGTCCCTGCAATAACAAGCGGTGGCCTGGAAGCAAGGCAAGAAAAGAATCACTGTCAGGAGCACCAAAGAAAATGCTTGGAATAAAATCAACAAAACTTTGAGTTACCGTCATGCCGACAATTAAAACAACTAACTCTATGCCGGGAAAAAAAACTAAAGAAAGCAATAGAAAGTTTACAGTGTTAGAGTGAATTCCTGGAATTAAACCAGTTAAAACGCCTAAAGCTAAGCCTCCCAGTAAACACAAAATTAAAGTGAGCATTCAATAAGAAATAGTTACTTTCCTTTTTTCTTTTTAATGGTTGGAGTTGTAAGTAATTCTTCTAATTCTTTTTCTGTGTCTTCAGGGTGTTTTAATTTGTTTCCAATTAACATGATTACTAAAATTAAAACAGTTGTAATTATTGCAGTTGAATAATACTGGATTCCAATGATTATTCCAATTGCAGCCATAACCCATAATTCTGCTGCAGTAGTTATTCCTTTAACTTGATTTCTTGCCCTGAAAATTGCTCCAGCTCCAATAAAACCAATTCCTGCCACGATTCCTGCTGCAATCCTTGAAGGATCTGAAGCGTTAGGGAAAGCAATAGAACTAATAGTGAAAAGAGTTGCTCCAAGACAAACTAGAACATGCGTTCTAAATCCGGCGGGCGTGCCATTTCTTTGCCTTTCCAAACCAATTATTCCGCCTAAAATCGTGGCTAAAATAATTTGAGTTAGTAAAACTGTTTCAGGAATCATTTAAATCAAAAAAATAATGTTTTTTATTCCTTAAAAACTTTTGCCTTAACTCAAACAGTAATTTTAAATAAACTAAAACCATTAATTAAACACATGCGAAAAGGACAAATTAGTTTGGATTTCATGCTGGCATTAATTGCAGTCTTAATTTTTGTTTACTTAATGCAGGGAATTTTTTCAAGCAACATTGAAACCCAAGACGTTCTAACAATCAGAAGCCAGCAAGAAGTAATAGCAAACAAAGTAGCAAGCTTAATTGCAAGCAGTCAAGCTTTAGATGAAACAAGCCTTGGCAACACTTTCACTGGAAGCATAAGTTTTATGATTCCAAGAATTACTTCCATGAACGGCACTGCAATTGTCTGTAGTGTAGAATTCATTGGAGAAGAAGTAGTGGTTTCAAGCACTGTAAACGACTTAAGTGTGGAATCAAGCGTGAAATTAAATTTAAGAGATGAATTCAGGTTAGAATTACCAGGAAACAAGTCTTGTGGTGAAGAAATAGAAATCATAATTAATGAAACAGGAGTGCAGATAACTTGAAAACGCATAAAGGACAAATAATGTCACTTGACTTTGTTTTATCAGTTGTAATTATTGCTCTGGTAATTGGAGTAATAGTTCAATGGCAGGAATTAAACGCTTACAATTTAAAAGACGCAGAAATAAACAATGAATTAAAAAGAATTGCCTTGAATGCCTCCGAGTTAGCGGTTTCAAGTCCTGCAATTGTTTGTGAAATGCAGGGCGCTGGAGGAACAAGTTTAAGGTATTTAAACAACTGCATTGACTTAGAAAAAATTGATTTAATTACAAAAAAAGATTTAGGGATTCCTGAAGACTTTGAGTGCTTAATTAAAACTGAAAATGGTAGTGAAACTTTCACTGCTTGTGATGACACAGAAACAAAAGTTGAAAACAAGTTTTCTTTTAAAAGAGAAATTGTTTCAATTACTGGTGTTTTATCAAAAGAAGAATTTGAAAACTGTGCTGACAAAGAAATTATAACTAACTGTAATTTAGTTGAAGATAATTTAATAATTGAAGTCTGGAAGGAGATAACTTGAAAGGATTTATTTTTACTTTAGACGCATTGCTTGCTTTAGGAATAATAATTATTGCTTCCGGAATTTTCTTGATGGGTTACAGTGTAATAGAAGAAAAAACCAGTGTTTTTGACTATTATAAAGAAAAAGCAAGCGATGACGTTATAACTTATTTTTATTCAGGCAATGATTTAGATTCAATTGCAAGTGTTTATGATTCAAGTTTCAAGGGTTGTTCAATGGAATACTATTATAAACCAAATAACGATGATTCAAGTTTTAACTCCAAAAACTTAACTTTGAAAGAATATTGTTTGGGTGGAACTTAATGAACGAGAAAGGAATTTACACTCCAATCATTGCAGGAATAATAATTTTGTTTATTGCAAGCAATTACTTGTTTGGTTACGCAATGCTTGAAAAAGAAAAAAGCTTTAACGAAATAAGTTTAGTTAATGAAGTGAAAAACGAGTGGCAGAAAACTTATTACTTGTTAGACAAAGTTTCAAGCGATGCAATAGCTGACAGTTATACAGCAAACAATTGTGGTAATTTGACTCCACAAAATACAATTGATAATTATTATACTCAATTGTTTGACTCAATCTCCGACACTCAAAAAGATTACCTTGTTAAATGTGCTTACGAAAACGTTAACGTTACTGTTGCTGACCTAAGTGTTTCAGTTAACCTTGACTTGGAGTGCGGGATTGAAACAAACGAAATAAGTGTTTCTTTCAAGAGAGAGGGAATAATTTTCTTGAAAAATATTGTAGTTGGAGATCCCTTTCAAGTTGTAGACTCTCAATCTAATGTTGTTGAAGTAACGCAAGACTGTTAAACTTTAATTAACTTCAAAACTGTTTTAGATAATCCAGAACCATACTGGATGGCTTTCTTTTTTCTTAAAGCTATTTGTTTTGGCAAACCCATTTTGACTGCTAGTTTTCTTAAAAGCCTTTTCCTTAACTCATCGTTTGAAGTTGAAAGGTTTTGTTTTGCAGGAAAAGACATTGCCTGTATAACAAAGTTTAATTCCAGAAAAGGAGTGAAAGGCTTTAACTTGAATTTCTTTAAAATTAAAGTGTCACGGTACAAGTTGTCAGAGTAAATGTTGTCAAGCAACTGCCATGAAAGTTGTTTTGGGTTACTGGTTTTAATGAATTTAGTGTAACCACAAAACAGTTCATCTGCACCTTGCCCAAGAAAAACATTCTTAAAGCCTTTTCTGGAAGCAAACTCTGAAAGAATATAGAAGGGCAAGGCTATTTGAAGTTGCAGTGAATCATAAAAGTTTAAAGTTTTAAGAGTTTGTAAAGTGTAAGAGGAAACTTCTTTTTCTTTAACTTCTCTTACAAGCAAGGGCAAGCCTAAAAGTTTTGCAGAGTTTTTTGCCTCTAAAACATCAATGGAGTTTTTTAAGCCAACAGTTAAAAGAGTTACCTTAATTTTTTTTGACAACAGGAAAGCAATTAACCCTGAATCAAGTCCGCCGGAAAAAAAAACACAAGTCTTGCCTTTAACTTTTTTAACTGAATCATTAACAGAATTTTGAAGTGCTAGTTCAAGTTGTTTTAAAGAAGGCTTTTTGACAGTTGAAGCTTTAAGTTTTTTTAAGTTAAAAAGTTTCTTTCCATGTTTAACTTTAGTGAAAGGTTTTAACTCCAAAACTTGTTTTTCTAGCTGCATAGTAAGTTATTGGAAACAAAACAAGCTTTAAATATTTTCATTACAATTTATTTAGGAGGAATAATTTATGGATGAACCGTTTCCAAGAAAACAGCCTTACACTGACCCATTGCCGCACTATCCAAAACCACTGGAACCAAGTGAGCCAAGCAATACTCAAATAATTGAATTATTAAAGAGAATTCTTGAAAGACTGGAAAAAATTGAAAAAAAACTAAAGTAATTATTTAATAGTGTAATAATACTGGTTTTTTTCTTTTTGTTCTCTGTCTTTTAGTGAACCGGGTTTGTTTGCTCTGGGCCTGCGGGAAGTTTCATCTCTGCGGAAAGTAACATTCATTTGTTTTAAGAAAGCATTCATTCCTTGTTCCACGCTTAAAGGTTTTGAAGCACTGCCGTTAACTGATGGCTGGCCGGAAAAAACAATTAAGTTGTTTGAAAGATAATCCAAAAAAAGCAAGTCATGGTCTACAACAATAGTTTGTAAGGCTTTTTTTTCAGTAACAGACTTTATTGCGTCAGCTGCAAGAAGTCTTTGCTCTAAGTCAAGAAAAGCTGAAGGCTCATCAAGCAGTAAAATTTTACAATTCTTGCATAAAGTTATTGCAATAAAAACTCTTTGAAGTTCTCCGCCAGAAAGTTCTCCTAACTTGCGCTCAAACAAGCATTTAATTTTTAACCGTCTTTCAACTTCACTGTTAAAAATGTTTTTATCTAACTCTTGACTGTAAAACAATTCTTGAACTGACTGCATTGAATCAAATTCAAGGTTTTGTGGTTTAAAAGCAATCTTATTTTTCAAGTTTAATTCCGTGTTGTCTGGTTTTTCCAAGCCCGCAAGCATTCTGACAAAAGTTGTTTTTCCTGTCGCATTAGGCCCAAGAATTCCAGTTACTTCTCCATTCGTTAAAGCTCCAGCCTCAACTTTTAGAGTAAAGCTTTCAAACGATTTCTCTAGCACTGGGTAACTTGTTTTTACTGCTCCATCAACTGCAATTGAAGGCGGTTTTACATTAAACAAAATTTCGTTTTTTCGAAACCTCAAATTTTCGTCTTTTAAAAATCCTGCAAGAAACTCGTTTATTCCATTCCTTACAGTTTTAACGTTTGAAACTATGCCGTAAGCTGCTGGCTTACCGTACAAAACGTAAACATAATCACTCAAGTAATCTAACACTGCTAAATCGTGTTCAACTAAAATAATTCTCTTTTTCTCGCTTACTAGTTTTCTTAGAATTCCAGCCAGTTTAAGTCTCTGGCTGATGTCAAGAAAAGTTGTGGGCTCGTCAAAAAAATAAATGTCTGCCTGCTTCATTAAAGTTATGGCTATGGCAATTCTCTGTAGTTCTCCGCCGGAAAGAGTTTTAAAATTAAGGTCTAACAGTTTCTCTAATTCAAGTAATTTAATGGTTTCTTCCAGGTTTTGTTTTTCATCAAAACTTTTTAACAAGTCAATTGTTTTACCTTCAAATAATTCTTTTATTTTTTGGACTTGCTGTGGTTTTACAGCTAACTTTAATTCTTGTTCTTTTAAGTTCTTAAAGAAAGCTTGAAGTTCTCTGCCTTTAAAGAATGAAATCACGTTATCGATTTCTGGTTTACTTTCAAAATTTCCTAAATTGGGGGTTATTTTGCCTGATAAAATGTTTAATGCCGTCGTTTTTCCCACTCCATTCTCACCAATTAATCCTACAACGCTTTCCATTGAAGGCAAAGGCAAATTATATAACCTGAAAGCATTAACTCCAAACTGGTGTAATGGTTTGACTTTTAATTCTTGTACAAGGTTTTCAATTAAAATGCATTTAGCAGGACACTTTTTAACGCAAATTCCACAGCCAATGCATAATTCTTCCGAAATTACTGGCTTGTTATCAGAGTCTAAAATAATGCAGTCTTTTTCTGAACGATTAACTGGACAGATGTTTCCGCAGACAAAGTTACAGCCCTTGCCATTAATGCATTTGTCTTTTTCAAGAATTGCTATTCTCATTCAAACCACTGAAAGATTAATAATTAAAAAGTATTTTAAAGGGTTTTCAATCTATGATTGAATAGTGAGAAAATGAAATTGCTTGGCTTGAACATAAAAACCCAAGAGTTTAGTTTCATGGCTGAAAGCCTTGACGACTTATGGTTACTTGAAAGAATCCTGGAAACAGGAGACATGATTAGTGGAACTAGTTTAAGGCGTTATCGTGCAAACGAGGAAGGAAAAAGCGAGAAAAAAAAAGTATGGGTTCAAGTTAAAACAGAGAAAATAGAATTACAGTCAGAAAACGAGTGTTTGAGGGTTACTGGAAGTATTATGGCTTCAAAACCAGAAGAATTTGCTCCCTTAAAAGAACATCATTCACTAGACATTAGTTTTGGCAAGAAAATAAAAGTTCGAAAGGAAAAATTAAAACAGTTTCAAATTGAAAAGTTAAAGAAAGCAGGACAAGCTTTAAAAGAAAATATTCTTGTGGTAGTATTGGATGACGAGCAGGCAAACCTGGCAATAGTAAAAGAAAGAGGGTTGGATGTAAAGGCAACCATTTATTCAGGCAAACAAGGAAAACAATTTGAATCAAAAAGCAATGTCGGCAACTATTTCAAAGAATTAAGTGACAGGATTAAAGAATTAAAACCAGAGCATGTTTTGATTGCTGGTCCAGGACACATAAAACAAGACTTTGAAAAGTTTTTGAAAGACAAAAAAATCGAGTTAAAAGCAGTTTTTGGTTCAACTAACAGTGTTGGTTTAACTGGCTTGCAGGAAGTATTGAAAACTGGATTGCTTTCAAGAGTTGTAAAAGAAAGCGTTCTGGAAAAAGAAACAATTTTAGTTGAAAAAGCAGTTGAATTAATTGCAAAAGACTCAAGACAAGTAGAATATGGTTTAGAAAAAGTTAAATTTGCTGTTCAGGCTAGAGCAGTAAAAGAATTACTTGTAAGCGATAAAACCTTTAACTTAAAGAGAAGGGAAATCGAAGAATTAATGGAAAACACGGAAAAAGCCGGCGGAATAATTCACTTAATTAATTCAGAGCATGAAGCAGGCAAAAAGTTAGAAGGCTTGAGTGGAATAATTGCCTTGTTAAAGTTTGGGGTAAGGTAACTTAATAATTGACTTTAAAATAAGAAAAATTATTTAATTATTGTTTGGAAACAACTAGTGTCACAGTGTGTTCCGGAAACCTTGCTTCAGGAGTTCCAGGGTAAGGTTTAACATCCAGTAATTTTAAAAAATAATTGTCAAAATTCACCACCTTTAACCCACCCATTATTTCGTTTGTTGATAAATTAAAATCACCAAAGTTTTGGCCGGCTTTTAAGACATTAATTACGACAACAGCTTCTCCTTCCAAAAAACAAGTAACATCAACAGGACACCTTGAATCACTAACAACACTCAAAAAAGTTATTTCAAGATTTTCACTTTCAATAACTGCTGTCTGGTTAATTTTAAGCTGGAATGAATTATCCAAACTTATGCCAGTCAAAGTTTCAGGCACAATAACTTGATTAACACAACCACTAAAAAAAATGATTCCAAAAACAGTGAATAATCCAATTAATAAAAAAGTTTTTTGCTGCATACTTAACACAACACAAAATATTATTTAAATGCATTACCTTGAGTTATCATTAATTAAGAAGGTTTAAAAGTCTTTTGTAACACATTGTGTTACATGGAACATATTAGTTTAAGGTTAGAGGAAAGTGTTGTAAAAGAAATTAACAGGGCTTTAAAGGATTTTCATTATTCTACTATAACTGATTTTTTTAGGGACGCTGTTAGAACAAAGTTAGAAGAGTTAGAGAAAAAGAAAAGAGAAGAAAAAGCTTGGAAAGCATTGTTTTCTGCAAGAGGCGCACTTAAAGGAAAAGGAAAAGCTAAAACTGATGAAGCGTGGTATGAGCTAAGAAAACAAGCAGGGGAAGAATATATGAAAAAATTGGAAAAAAAGTTTAATCAAACCTAACTTCCTCTGGTTTTAAAACTTCAACTATATCAGTTAGGCAATCAAAATGCTTGTCCCTTGAAACCAAAACAGCTTTTTCATCTCTTGCAATAATTGCATGCAAAATATCTGCCTTGTGAGCATCTTTTATTGATTCTAGTTTTACTGCTTCCAAGCGTTGTTTTTCACTTATTTCAGCCAAAACCAAGTTATCAGCAAAAGGAGAAAAAAGTTGTTTAATTTTTTCATCAGAATAACTCTTTTTAAGTTCAAAAACAACTAAATCAGAATAAACTAATTTGAATCTTCTTTTTTTGCATTCTTTCAAAAACTGAAAAGCCAGTTCTCCTAAAGGTTTAATATGATTTTTTCTGTCTTCAAAATAATCTCTCCAAATAGAAGTATCCAAATAAAACAAGTGAGCCATAAAATAAAAATAAAACCAATTATTTAAAAAATCCTTCTTTCACACCCGAAAAATTTATTAAAGCTTTGTGTTATAATGTGTTACATATGAAATACGTTAATTTTTGTTTAGAGGAAGGAATTAGCAAGCAAATCAATAGAAACTTAAAACAATTCAATTACAGCTCAAAAACTAACTTTGTAAGAGATGCTGTAAAGTCAAAGTTAGAAGAGTTAGAGAAAAAACGAAGAGAAGAAAAAGCTTGGAAAGCATTGTTTAAGTTGAAAGGAGCTTATAAAGGTAAGTCAACAAGATTTAAGACTTTTGAGGAATGGCATGATTGGAGAAGCAACGAAGGAAGCGAAGAATTATTCAAAGAACTAAGAAGACAACTTAAAACTAATCAAAAGTAACTTCTTCTGGAAAACTAACTTCAACTATGTCAAGCAATTCTTGAAAATGTTTGTCTCTAGAAATTAAAACAGCTTTATTATCTCTTGCTAAAATTGCATGTAAGACGTCTCCTTTAGGCAAGTTTCTTCGTTTAGCTATTTTTTCTGCTTCAATTAATTGATCATTTGAAAATGATACTTTTAACAGTTGCTCTTCGAATTCTGACTGTATTCTCTCTATTAACTCTGGAAAATCTTTTAATTCCAAAAGAATTATATTGGAATAAACTAATTCAACCTTTCTTTTCCTGCATTCTTTAAGAAATTGAAAAACTAGTTCGCCTAAAGGACGAAAACCATTTCTTCTATCCTCAAAATAATCTCTCTAAATAGAAGTATCCAAATAATAGCGAGCCTTCATAAAAAAGAAAAAGATTAAACAATTTTTAAAACTGTCACTCTATCCTGTACTCAAACCATTCAACTTCCTTGTCTTTAACCAAGCGTTTAATGTTTCTTTGTTTTTCACTTAACTTGCTTTTATTGGTTTTAAACTCACAGAAAACTATTTTGTTTTTTTCAAAAGCAATACCGTCAACTGGCTGGCCAAGAAACTTAAAGTTTGAAGTGTCAAACGGAAAGTCTTTTGAAAACGGAATAAATTGTTCAGCCATCTGGCCATACTTGACTGACTGTGATTGTTTTAGGAATTTTAATTCCTTGAATTGTTCTTGAAAAAAAGAAGACTTTTTGAAAAAATAAATTAACAGTAAAATTAAGATTACTGTTAAAACAATTAAAGGAATAACCAGAAAACTTAAATCAAAAAACATAGGAAAGAAAGAGTAAAACAGTTTAATAATATTTTACTCTGCTAACCTAATAATATTTTACTCCGTCTTTGGTTAACATAACCAGTTTGAAGTCTTGTTTTTTGTCTTTTAAAGCTGCAATGATTGCTGTGTGTTCTCTTCCATTACCTGAAACAAGTGATAAAGAAACTTCACCCAAATCTTCAGGCAAACTATCTTGAATTGCCTGCTTTAAAGCATCAAAGCCTTGTCTGCTTTCAACAACAATAAAGTTTGCTTCCTTTGAAGCTTTAAAGTTTTCTTTACCCCACTCGTTAGTAATCAAAATAAGGTTATTCCATTCCTTGGAATCAATTAATCTTGCAACATGCCCCCAGGTTCCCTTACCAATACCAAGAAATGCTACTAAACTTTCACTCATAATTTTTCCCCCTAAGAAATATTTAATTCTTTTTTAGCTTTCCTAAACTTTGCTAAAAGTTTTTTCCCAATGTCAGTGGAATAAAAAATTGTTTTCCCGCCAACCTTTAATTTTTCTATAACCTTCAAATAATACAAGGAATCAAGTATTGGATTCAATGTTTCATGCTTTAAATCAAGAATACTATGCAAGTCCTCTAAAGACAATCCTTTCTTTTCAACTGCTTCCAAAACAACCATATAAGACTCAGAGTTAACAATAACATAAAACTCTGGGTACTGTTGCATGAAAGAAACAAATTCTTCTTGAGCATTCAAAGCCATAACCTCTGAAGGTTAATATAAAAATAATTTATTATTAATAATATATATAAAGAGAAACGCTTTAAAGAAAAAGTCATTCAGTTAAAGTTTTAGAAACAAAAGCCCCGTCTTTTTTGTAACCAAGCTTAAAATAGTACTCTTTTACGCCTAAACCAGAAATAACAACCATTTTCTTTTTATTAAACTCTTTTAAAGCTATTTCTTCAGCTTTAGCCATTAATTGCCTTCCAAAACCCTTATGCTGGGTTAAATTAGAGTCTTTTTCCCCTAAACCTGCTACTGCACCATACACATGTAATTCCCTGATTAAAGCAGTGTTTTCAGTGATTTCCTTTCTAAAAGGCTTGAATGGAATCCTTAACCTAACGAATCCTAAGAGGTTTTTCCTGTCATTTGACTCAATTGAAATAAAGAATTCAGTGCCATTAGAAGCATTATAAGACTCAGTAAAGGTTTTAAGCTTTAATTTCTCTAAAGAATACTGCTGCTCACTCTCTTGCAAGCCTACTTCCCTGCAGCGAATACAACTGCACTCAAGAGAGTGGTTTTTCATGTAATTTTGCACTATTTCTCTTAAATTGCTTTTCGAGACTCCTGCAACCACGTTTTTCAAGGAAATGTCTCTTTGAACCCTCATAACCCTAACATAATTTGGAATTAAAGACTTCATTTTAGCCAAAAGCCTTACAGCTTTAACATCATCTAAAGGCTTGAATTCACCGCTCTCATACAAGCTCATTAATTTAGAGTTTTTGACTAACAGGCAAGGGTAAAGTTTTAGCATATCCGGTTTGAAATCAGGGTTTGAAAACAATTCTTTGAAATGCTTTAAATCTTCTTGTTCTGAAGTGAATGGAAGACCAGGCATTACATGGTATAAGACTTTAAAAGCTGAATCTTTTAACAAGGAAGTCGCGTTTACCACGTCTAAAACTGAATGATTTCTTTTAAGTTTCTTATATAAGTGGTCGTTGACTTGCTGTACTCCTAATTCAACTCTGGTTCCGCCCATTTCAAGAAACTGGTTAATTTGCTCTATTTTACAGTAATCAGGTCTGGTTTCAAAAGTAATTCCAATAACCCTGTTCTTTGATTTTTCAGCGTCAAGTTTAGCGTTCTCTAAAAGCAAAGTTTTTTTGCCAGTAATTGCTTCAAGAGATTGTTTTACAAAAAGTTTTTGCTGGTTAAAAGGCATTGAAGGAAAAGTGCCGCCCATGACAATTAACTCTATTTTATCAGTTTTATGGCCAGTGATTTCAAACTGGTGTAAGCGTTCACTCACTTGCTTGAAAGGATTAAAATTGTGTTTTAAAGCTCTTTGAGTTGCTGGCTCAGTTCCAGTATAACTTTTAGGAGTAATAACATTTATCCCACTAGGACAAAAAATGCATTCCCCCGGACAATCATGCGGCGGAACCATGACAGCAATTACAACAACACCAGACTTACTGCGAACTGGTTTGACTTGCAAGAAAGAATGCTTGATTTTACCTTCAACAAAAACGTCAGTGTTTTTTGGCAGGTAATTTAAACCATGTTTTTTAGCATAAAACATTTTTTGCTTTTCAAGAAATCTTCTGGAATAAATTTTTCCTTTCTTTAAGTCTTGAGCTAAATCTTTTGAAAAGTTTTTAGGCAAAAAAAGTCACTGAAAAAATTAAAACAACAAGCCAATAAATCCTTGCACAACATAAACTACAATCAAGTTAGGAGTAAAAAAACTTAAACCATTAAGTGAAGCAGTAAAATTACTTGAAATAGTTTGCTCAACACTTAAAGTTAAATCAAAATTCCTTAAAACAGTATTATTCAAACTTGAACCAGCATTAAAAGAAAATTCTTTTAAACCAGCCAATTGAGGAATTACAATCAAAGTAAAAGTCTTGCTTGACTTTGGTTCAATTAAAACTTTTTCCTCTGAAAACCAAGTTAAAGGCAGTGAAGAGTAAAGAGTTAACTGGTGACTTGAAATAGAGTCATTTAAAACAAGAAACTCAAAAGTCACTGGCTGTAATAATAAAGCAGTTGCTGGCTGTCGAACTAAATCAATTGTAATTAAATCCTTCCTGACTTCAAAGTTAGTTTTAAAATTTAAAGTTTCATTGTTCTCTAAATCAACTGCTTTAACTTTCATTCCATAAAAACCTAAAGAAATGTTTTCAGGCAAAGTAACTTCCAAAGTTAAAGTTTCATTTTCAACTTTCAATTTAGACTTAGAAAAACTTTCAGAGTTAAGTAACTGCAGTTCATCCCAGCCACGCCTGTCAATAATTAATTTAATGGTTTCTCCAGCAGAAACAGCACCTAACTCAACAATATCACTTTCATTCACTTTAACCTGCACTGGCTGTAAAACTAAAAGTTCAGCTTGAACGCTAGAAATTAGAAAAAACAAAATAACTGATAAAAACAAAAACTTTTTCATTTGAAAACCTTTTTATACTAAGATAATAATACTATAATATTGTTTTAAACTTAACTAAAATGGTGATAAGTTGTTTGATAAAGGCCAAACCAGTGTAGAATTGTTGTTACTTCTAGGCGGAGCAGTCGTAGCAGCCGTCATCATAATAACTTTAACTTTAACAGCAACAGAAAACACCGGCAATATAATAACTCACGAAATAGGCGAGCCAATAGCACCATGGGAATTAGATGACCAAGATGAAAGCGGTTTTCCAATAGCTGACGCTTGCGGCACAGATTGTACTGACAGACTTTATTATGCGGTTAATGGTTTAATCACACTTGATGGAAGTGAAAGCAAGGACAGTGACGGCACTATTGAAAACTATCGCTGGACTTTAGACAACCAAATTATAACTGAATGTGATGAACAGGAAACTTGTGATTACACTCTTCCAGCTGACGGTTTTTACACAATAAAATTAATCGTAACAGACAACGACGGAAAAACCGGTTCAGACACAGTTAATGTTGTTGTAGGGGAAGGAGTATTTTTTGTTAACATCACAGGAAATAATTTTGCAATGTTGAATGATAATAAAGATTATTCTTATGAAACTCCTGGCGGGACTGTTAAAACAGGAAGTGAAGTGTGGAAGTCAAAAGATCCCGAACAAGAAGATTTTATTGAAGAAACTTCTTGCAAAGGAAAAATAACTTGCAAGATAACTTTTGATGACCTAGGAGACTGGGAAATATTTTTAGAAGTTGAAAATGGTGAAGTTGAAGGAGAATTTGCATCAGACACACACCAAGTATCTGTCACAAAAACACCACCAGATTTAGATATTTCTTTTGACCAAACACTTTATACTGCAGCAACACTTGCAGAAATTAATCTTTCTTTAACAGTTAATGGAGGAGTTGAACCAATAACTTATGATTGGGAACTTTATGAGAATAATGATTGTACTGGAACACCAGAAAATATACTTGATTTTTGCAATGGCGAAAATAACAGTGATTGCGGACCTTTTACTTTACAAACAGATCTTGATACTGTAAAATCAAATTGCATTAAAGTTACTGCAACTGATAATGATGGAGGAACTGATACTGGAACAACAAACATTGATGTCTACAATCGTTCACCAGTCTCTGAAGCTGGACCAACCAAATATTCTCAAAGGGCTGGGAACAAATTTGATTTATACTTAGATGGTTCAGAATCCATTGACCTAGATACTGCTTTAGATTTTCCTGACATTATTACTTATGATTGGGATTTAATAGAATTTGATGGAATAAATGAAACTTGGGTAAATGGTTTATGCGAAGACATTAAATGTAATTTACCAAACCTTGGTATTCCTGAAGAATATGATGAAGATGCACCATTCCATTACGCTAGATTAACAGTTACTGATAGTGCAAGCAATGAAAGTTCGGATAAAGCAGTAATTAGAATTATTGACTGGGAGTGCGCTATTACTTGGCGTTTAACTGAAGATGAAATCGGCATTCCAAACGGACTTGAAACAGCACACAAATTTGAAGACAGTGAAAAAAACTTAATTTTAGTTGGAGGCGGTTTCTTAGCCCCTAACCACGGGTATGGTCTAAGCTTATTTAATCAACAAGGAGACTTATATAATAACTTCAAAATTGAAGAAGATATTAAAGACTTTCATGTTTTTGAGTTAGGAAGTGATTGGCCAAAAAGAGTTGCTCAAACTTTTTTTAACCAAATTCTTATAACCTCAAAAGTAGAAGAAATAAATATTCTTGAAAATGGAAGTTATAATATTGTTAATAAAACTAGTTTTAATGATTGGCCAACACAAGTATTGTATTCTCCTGCAAACTCAAAATATTATGTTTCAGTACAGAACAATAATTCTCCAATTAGAGTGCATGATTCTGATTTAGTTTATAAAGAAACCTTAAAGGATCCTCCTCCAGTTAATGCTCATAACATAATTAAAATAGTTGAACTTTCTGATAATGTTCTCGTTTACGGAGAATCACAAGGAGGCAATGTTTATAAAATCAAACAAATTGATTTAACAACCGGAGAAAGAAATCCTTTAATTTTATGGACTTATAAAGAAGGAGGAGGAGAAGGAATAAATATTAATGATACCTTAAGCAGGAAAGATACCTTTGGAACTATAAATATCATTGAAATTAATGGAGAAAAATATTTGTTTTTGGCTGGCGACAGAGCAGCTAACATAGAAAACATTATGATATTCAAAAGACCTAACCCAGACACTAACCCACTTTTATGGATAGAAGAAGAAAGGTTAACACAATACTTGTTTCCAAACGAAGAAATTGATAAAATTACAAGTCTTAATAGAACTAGTACTGGAAACTTATTGTTTGTTGAAACTGGAGGGTACGAATACGCTACAATAGGAATAAAAGAAATGTTTTGCCCTTTCAGTGAAATATTAAACCCAAACCACGGAAACCACTTTAATGAATTCCCTATAGCTGACGGTAAACCAGGAAACAGACCTTTAGGCGGAAAGAATGGTTCCACCTATAATGATTGGTATAATGAAGACAATGAAGGTGGCGCACTTGAACCAGGAGACACAGTTACTTTGGACGCAAGTGACTCAATTGATTATGATGGGGAAATAGTTCATGTTAGATGGGAGTATGCAGAAGATTATGGTGGCAGTTACATGAAAGGAAATTTAATAAATCCTGAATGTGATAGAAAAAAAATTGAAGGACAAGAATTAGACATGACTTGTGATTACGTTGTCCCAAATATTCCTGATGCAGACTACTATCTTAGAGTGGTAGTGACAGATACGAAGGACTTCTTTGACACAAAGGATGAAGATTTTGGCATGGTAATTGCTAAAGTCTCTTAAATTGATTTTTCATGAACTCCCGAATCTTTATCGCAGTCAACCAGCCTAAAAAATTAAAGAAACTAATTTTTGAAGAATTAAGTTTAATGATTCCAGACGAGAGAATGAAGAAAGTTGAAAAAGAAAACCTGCATTTGAGTTTAAAGTTTTTGGGTTGCTTGGATGAAAGTTTTTTGGAAAAAGTTAAAGAAAAACTAGGGAAAGTGAAAGTTGAAGAGAAAGAGTTTAAAGCGAGTTTTGGTTTAGTTAAAGACTTCAAGAACAAAGTGTTATGGTTAGAGGTTAAAAGCGGAGCAACAGAATTAAAAGAATTAGAAAAAGAAATTAACTCTGCTTTAAGTTTAAAGCAGGAAAACTTTATCCCTCACTTGACTTTAGCCAGAAACAAGAATTTAACTAACTTGGAGTTAAAGGAATTAGAAGAAAAAATAAACAAGAAAATTAAAGAAATCAAGTTAGAAGAAAAAGAGTTTGTTGTTAAAGAATTTAGTTTAATGGAAAGCATTTTGAAACCAAGCGGGCCAGAGTACAGGAAATTAAATGATTACAGGATTAGTACTGAATAAGAAACTAAATAATTACATGATTTCATGGTCTTGGTCAACAATTTTTTGAAGTATTTCTTTAGGATTCAAGTAGTATTGCTGTATTACTCTTTCAACTTCTTCAGCAGTCTTAATCTTGTTTTCCTGCATCCAGTCAATAATTCTTTGCCTTACAGTTATTTCTTGAAATAAATCTTTTTTTGTTAAACCTGCTGCAGTCGCAAGTTTTTCAATTATTCCTGACGGAACATTAGTTCTAACTAAAACATCTTTCTGAAAATCCCATTCAAACAAGTTACTTAACAAAACGTTTTCCTCCATTCTGCTGACTTCAGCTATTTGAGCAATTCTCCTGCTTACCCCGACTCCTTTCCTGTAAAATCTTCTCTGAATGACAATTAATTCAAGTAAGGGCAGCATTGACTCTGGAACACTCATTGGAGGACTCTTAAGGCGAAGCAATAACTCTCTTGAATCGTTAGCGTGAACTGTTCCCATACAACCTTCATGGCCGGTGTCCATTGCAGTAAACAAAGTTTTAGCTTCCTTGCCTCTGACTTCTCCGACAATTAACCTGTCAGGCCGCATTCTTAAAGCGTTTTTTAACAAGTGGTTCATGGTTAGTTCTTCAATGTTTTTTGTCGGCGGCTTTGCTTCCAACTGAACCCAGTTTTCTCTGCCATACAAGTTTAATTCTAAAGTGTCTTCAATTGAAATAATTCTTTCATCAAACCTGATAAAAGAAGTTAAAACGTTTAAAGTAGTAGTTTTACCTGAACCAGTGCCACCAGAAATAATTAAATTCATTGGACTAATATTTATTCCTTCAATCATCACCCAAAGAAAAGCCGCTGACTCTGAAGTCAAAGTACCTTTTTCAATTAAACTAACAATAGAGAAAGGCAATGGCAAGAACTTTCTGACAGTTAAAGTTAAACCATTAGGACTGGCAAAACCGTTTGTAGCATTAGCTCTAGAACCATCCGGCAGTTTAGCGTCAAGCAATGGGTTGTTGGCATCAAACTTTCTGCCAGAATAAAAAGCAATTTTCTGCAAAAATCTTTCTAACTCAATTTCCTGATTAATAACAACATTAGTTTTACACATTCCAAACTTTCTGTGGAAAACAAAAACGTTTTTTCTTAAACCATTAACCATTATTTCCTCTAAATCTGAATCGCGCATGAAAACTGAAATAAAACTATAACCTAAACCTTCATCAATTGCGTTTAAAACCACTTTTTTAGGATTAGAAATTGATGAAAAGTTTTTTTTGACTACATTTGTTAGAATTTTCTCAATTACTGCAGTTAATTCTTCTGAAGGAAAACCTTTAATGCTGTCAGGAATTATTTCAATTTCATTTAACTCTTTTTTTAAGTCAATAAAAAAACTGCTTGGAAAACCTTCAGTTAGAACGCTTTTTGATTCAGTGATAGTTTGCCCTAACAAGGCTTTTTTCAAGTACTGAATTAACCTTAACTCTAAATCAGAAAACTTTGGTTTTTTTAAATCATAAAAATTGTAAGGAAAACCCTCAAAAACAGTGTGACTAAAGCAATCCTCTAACTCTTTGCCTTTAACTTCCAGTAAATTTGTCAAACAAAACAACCTTTAAAAACGTTAATTTAATAACTAAGTAAAGCCTTGTACTATAAAATTGTTGCGGTGTTAAATTGAAGAAAGTTTTAAGCCAAGTTTTAAAAGAAATAAAGCCTTCAAAAAAAGACTTGTTAAAAGAAGAAAAAATTGCAGGCGAGTTAATTAACAAAATTCTTGGAGTTGAAGGAAAACACGTTAAAGTAATTCTGGCTGGAAGCACTGCACGCAACACGCATTTAAAGAATGACAGAGACTTAGACTTGTTTGTTTTACTGCCAGAAAAACTTTCAAGAACAGAGTTTGAAAAAGAAGGTTTAAGAATTGCAAAAAAAGTTTTAAAAGGACATAAGTGGGAAGAAGTTTACTCTGAACACCCTTATGTTAGAGCAGACTATAAGGGTTTTGAAGTTGACATTGTTCCAACTTATGATATTAAAGACACTTCACAATTAAAGTCTGCTGTAGACAGAACCCCATTCCACAACGAATTCTTGTTAAAGGCTTTAACTATAAAACAAAAAGACGAAGTAAGGTTGTTGAAAAAGTTTTTGAAAAACCTGCAAGCTTACGGTGCAGACATTAAAGCCAATAGTTTTAGCGGTTATTTAACGGAATTGCTTGTCTTAAAATATGGTTCATTTGAAAAAGTTTTAACTAATGCAAGCGAGTGGAAGAAAGGCACTTTAATTGACTTAACTAATAACTGGCATGAAGTTAATGCAAGACAAAAATTTGATTCAAGTTTAATTGTAATTGACCCCACAGACATTAGAAGAAATGTTGCTGCCGCTTTATCAGTTCAGCAATTTTCAAGATTTATTGCTTGCTCTAGAGCTTTCCTAAAAAAACCTTCAAAAAAGTTTTTCTTTGGAGTAAAGAAAAAAATCTGGGAGTTAAGGAAAGCAAACGTTTTGTTAAAAGAAAAAGACATTGTTTTTGTAAGTTTTTTTCGCCCAAAACTAGTGGAAGACTTGCTTTGGGGGCAGATTAGAAGGTTAAGGAAAAAGATTTCAAACCAATTACTTTTAAGTGATTTTAAAGTATTGAATGGTTCAGAGTTTGTTGACAACAAGAAAGTAATAATGTTAATTGAATTAGAAAGCCATTACTTGAACAAAGTAGTAAAACACTTCGGACCAGAAATAACGGATAAAAAAAATTCAGAAATTTTCTTGAAAGCTTACAAGAACCCAATTAATGGCCCAAGAATAGAAGGCAGTAAATGGTTAGTTGAAAAACTCAGAGCTTTTGACAATTCTTTTAGTTTAATTGAAGGTTATTTGAAGAGTTTTGTTAAGCAACCAGACAAAAACCCAGAGTTAACTAAAAGCATTAAAAAAGGATTTAAATTATTAAACCACAAAGAAGTAACCAAAGAATACGCTAAAAATAAAAAGTTTCAAGAATTCTTAACCAGTTACCTGAAAGGAAAAGAAGAATTTTTGGATTATTAAAAAAGACAGAAGAGTTGGGTAAATGGAAAACGTTTTAATAATGGGCGCGGCAGGCAGAGACTTTCATAACTTTTTAACTTATTATAAGAATCGAAAGGATTGCATGGTTGTAGGTTTTACTGCAACACAAATTCCAGGAATAGAGAAAAGAAGTTTTCCAAAAAGTCTTGCAGGCGAGAATTACATAAAAGACATTCCAATTTTTGACGAAAAAGAATTATCAAAATTAATTAAAGAATTAAAAGTTAACACAGTGGTTTTCTCTTACTCTGATGTTTTGCACAATGAGTTAATGCAGAAAGCTTCAATTGTTCTGGCCAGCGGAGCAAACTTTAAATTGTTAGGGTTAGACACCATGGTTGAAAGTTCTAAACCAGTAATTGCAGTGTGTGCTATAAGAACTGGTTGTGGTAAAAGCCAGACAACAAGATATATTGCAGAAAAACTGAAAGAATTAGGTAAAACAGTTTCAGTGGTAAGACACCCAATGCCTTACGGGGATTTAGAAAAACAAGCAGTACAAGAATTTAATAAAATGGAAGACTTAGAAAAACAAGACTGCACGATTGAAGAAAGAGAAGAATACGAGCCATTAATTAAAGCTGGTTTCACTGTTTTTGCTGGCGTAGATTATGAAAAAATTTTAAGACAAGCAGAAGAAAAAAGTGACATTATTATTTGGGATGGAGGCAACAACGATTTTTCTTTCTACAAAGCAAACTTGTACATAACGGTTGTTGATCCATTAAGAGTCGGCCATGAATTAAGTTACTTTCCAGGAATGGTTAACTTTTTGTTAGCAGATGTTATTTTAATCAATAAAGAGAACGTTGCAGAAGAAAAAGAAATTCAGAAGTTAAAAGAAAACATTGCAAAACACAATCCTAAAGCAGTCGTTGTTGACGCTGACTCTGTATTGACTGCTGTAGGAATTGAAAAAGTTTCAGGCAAAAAAGTTTTAGTTATTGAAGACGGCCCGACTTTAACTCACGGCAGTATGCTTTTTGGTGCTGGTTTTAAGGCAGCAGAAAAAGCCGGAGCAATAATAATTAACCCTCTAGAATCAGCTGTTGGCAGTATTAAAGAAACGTTTGAAAAGTTTCCTTTAGTTAACAAAGTTTTGCCAGCAATGGGTTACTCTAAACAACAAATTAATGACTTACAAGAAACCATTAATAGTTCTGACGCAGAGTTTGTTGTAAGCGGAACACCAATTGATTTGAATAAAGTAGTTAAAAGTGAAAAAGAAATAATTACAGTTTCTTATGAATTAAAAGAAAGAGAAGAAAAACTTGCAGGAATTTTAAAGGAAAAACTTAGAATTTAATTTTCTTTAATTTCTGCCAAATTTTATTTTGGCCAACGTTTTGAAAGCGAAGCGAACAACGTTCGCGAAGCGCTTCAAAAGATTGTTTTTGCTAACCTTTTGAAAGCGAGTGAATAGAATTCACGAGCGCTCGAAAAGGTTATGAGCCGGGCGGGGATCGAACCCGCGACACCAAGGTTAAGAGCCTTGTGCTCTACCGTCTGAGCTACCAGCCCGCCAAAAAGATTTGGCGACGATCTTCTGCCACCTTCGGTGGCAGGCTGCTTCGCAGCAATAAGAAAAGTTATTGATAAACTTTTTAATATGTGCGAAGCACGCAGGACTGAAGGTCGTGCAATATCCCTACCGGAATTCGCCGGCAATCGTTGACAGTGCCACTTTAGTGGCACCACATCGCACGCGAATGTTTTCGCGCTGCCGGCCTCCGCCGGCAAGGGGACCCGATGGGATTTGAACCCAAGCTAAGTGGTCCGACGCCAGGTGTGCTGTGATGACTACACTACGAGTCCTGAAGGGTTTATAAAGAATTCCTCTTAAAAGAGTTTATATATTAT
>JBDRCV010000068.1:0-26852 GCA_043821385.1 archaeon
GTTGCAACTATTTCTCTTGCCAACTGAATATGGTATAATGCGTCAGTATAAGCACTTTCAGGCAATAACAAGAAACTAATTATTCTGGCAATTATACCAATAACTATTAAAACAAGGAAAATACTTTTTAATGAGAAACGCATAAAATTACTTTAACTATAAAGCCTTTTTAAAGGTTTTCAAGTAAGTTGTAATTGGTGTCTTAATGAAACTTGTTGTAATGATTCCAGCTTTTAATGAAGAAAAAACTATTAGCCAAGTTATTAAAGAAATTCCGCGAAAGATTAATGGGATAACTATAGTTGAAGTCTTGGTTGTAAATGATGGTTCAAAAGACAACACAATTGAACAGGCAAGGAAAGCCAAAGCAGACAAAATTATTTCAAACCAGTTAAACAGTGGTTTGGGAGTAACTTTTAGAAAAGGAATTGATACTGCCCTTGAAATGAATGCTGACGTTATCGTGAATATTGATGCTGACATGCAGTTTAACCCGCAAGACATTCCAAAATTAATTAAACCAATTCTTGACAGCAAAGCAGACATGGTTACTGCTTCAAGGTTTGCATGCAAGGCTTTAGAACCTGAAATGCCTGGAATAAAAAAATTTGGCAACCACTTGTTTACTGGAATAATTAATTTATTGACTGGCCAGCACTTTACTGACACTCAATGCGGTTTCAGAGCTTATTCAAAAGAAGCTGCTTTACGGTTAACATTGTTTGGCAAATTTACTTACACTCAAGAAGTTTTCCTTGATTTAAGTTTGAAAGGATTAAAAATAGTTGAAGTGCCGTTAAAAGTTAAAGGCGAAAGAATAGGGCAGTCAAGGATTGTTAAGTCATGGTACAGTTATGGTTTAAAAGCTTTAACAATCATTATTAGGAGTATGCGGGATTATAAACCGTTAAAGTTTTTTGGCGGCATTGGATTAATTGTTTTCTTAATTGGTTTTATTACTGCTTTATTCTTGTTTGTTAACTGGCTTTTAACAGGCCACACTTCGCCTTTCGGCACTTTAATTTTAATAAGCGTTTTCTTTATGATGTTTGGTTTCTTGTTAGTCGTGCTGGCATTGCTTGCAGACATGCTTGACAGACAAAGAAAAATTCAGGAAGAAATCCTTTACAGGTTGAAGAAAAAATAATTTAAAGTAATTTCTGTTTTTGTACTATAATGGAAAGGTATTTAATATTTAACCTTGATTTATCTTTATGTTAAACTAGTTTTGAGTGAAGTAAATGAAAGTAATGTTTTTGAATCCGCCTTTTGAGAAAGGAGTAATTAATAGACCAGTGAGGTTTCAGGCAGTGAGCCCGCAGAAAGCAGTTCACCCGCCAATTGACTTGGCTTTAGCTGCAGCAGTATTGTTAGAAGATGAAAAAGTTAAAAATGAAGTTGACGTAATTGATGCCCCTGCACTAGACTTGAATTTTAATTCAACTATTGAGAAAATTCAAGAATTTAATCCTGAAATGCTTGTTTGTTTGACTTCAACTCCAAGCGTTATCTCTGACGCAAAGTTTGTTAAACTAGTTAAAGAAAAACTGCCAGAACTAAAAACCGTTACTTTTGGAGTTCACGCCAGTAGTGAACCAGAAGACACTTTAAAACGCGGGTTTGATATTGTTGCCAGAGGAGAAATAGAGTACACTGTTAAAGATCTTGCAAGAAAAATGCCTTTAGAAAAAGTTCTAGGAATAAATTACTTGAAAAAAGGCAGAATGATAAGTAATCCTCAAAGACCTTTAATCCAGAATTTAGATGAGTTACCGTTTCCTGCAAGACAATTTCTTCCAAACTACAAATATTATTCTGCTTTATACCGGAATCCTTTCACTTTTCTGAATGCCGGCCGCGGTTGTCCATTTCAATGCATTTTTTGTGCAACCCCTAAAGTAATTTCCGGCAGAGGCTACCGTTTAAGAAGTCCTGAAAATGTTTTAGCTGAATTAAAACACTTGAAAGAAAACTACAAGTTTAAAAGCGTTTTATTTAATGATGACACGTTAACTGCCAGCCCAAAAAACACTGAAAAATTATGCGATTTAATGATTAAAGAAAAAATAAAAATGCCTTGGGTTTGTTATTCAAGAGTTGACACTATAACACAGGATTTAGCTGACAAAATGAAGAAAGCTGGTTGTTTTTTAGTTAAAATTGGTTTTGAATCAGGTAATGATGCGTTACTTCAAAGAATGAAGAAAGGACCTAACGCTACAACAGTACAAGCATTGAAAGCGGCAAGAATTTTTAACAAAGCAAAAATACAAGTTCATGGAACATTTGTTTTTGGACTGCCGGGGGAAACCAAAGAAACAATCAGGGAAACAATTGAGTTTGCAAAAAAGCTTGACATTGATTTTGTACAGTTTTCTATAGCTCAACCTTATCCTGGAACAGAATTATATGATTACCTGAAAGAAAAAGGACACTTGAAGGTTAAAGACTGGGACTCTTACTTGAATGAATGCGGTAACGTTGCACCAGTCTTTGAATACGAGCACTTAAGCAAAGAAGAATTAGAACAGGCAATCAAAATAGCTTATAAAGAATATTACTTGCGTGCAGGGTTTTTATTTAAAGCAATAAGAAAACGAATTACAAACCCTAACTTGTTGAAAAGCAGTTTTAAAAGCGGTAAAAACTTACTGACTTATATGCGTTCTTAATGGAAGAATAATAAAGGAAGATTTAAAAATATTGTTATATAAAAATATATAACAATAACTTGGGTGGTGTTTATGATTAGTACACAAACTGAAGTAATACATTTTCCGCGATTGGATACTGTGCTTATGGTTGAGGAATTTGTTAAAAACCATAGTGGTGAATTCAAAAAACGTGGTTTGTGGGAGAGTTTGCCAAAAAAAACAATGTACCAAACTTACTGTGTTATTTTTGATTACTTAGCTGAATCTGGCAAAATTGGTGTTGATAGAGAAGGCTGTATTGCATGGATTTGGAATCCTGAACTTGTTCGAAAGTACTTGAGTAGACCAGACTTGAGTTGGAGGAAAGCAAAATGATTCTTCCTTCCAAAATTAAGTTTGCTGACGAGAAAGTAAAAAAGGCATTTGAAGAATTAGAGAACAATACAACTGAAGATAAGCAACTTTACAAATTTTTAAATCAAGCATTTGAAAACCTTGAGGAAAACGCTTTTGCAGGAATTCAAATTCCAAAAAAACAAATTCCAAAAACATTTTTTCGGGAATATGGTATTAACAACTGCTGGAAATACAACCTGCCAAACGCTTGGAGGTTGCTTTATTCAGTTGGCAGAGACGAAGTTATTGTAGTAAGTATTGTTCTTGAGTGAATGAAGCACAAAAAATATGACAGAAAATTTGGCTATAAATCGAAATAAATTAATTTAATGGTTGTTATGGTTAAAACTCTACTTATTTACTCTCCATTAACGGGAGCAAGAGAAGCAGGAATTGAAAGCCAAGGATTTCCTTTAGGTTTAGGTTATCTGGCAGCTTACTTGAAAAAAAATGGTTTTGAAGTTAAAGCACTAGACTGTTTAATTGAAGGCAATGAAAACAAAGTAAAAGTTTCAGAAAACATTTACCGTGTTGGTTTAAGTGAAAAAGAAATTGAGAAAAGAATTCTTGAAATCAAGCCAGACATTATAGGAATTAGTTGCTTGTTTACTGCTTACGAGCAAAACGTTTTTGAAGTTGCAGAAATTGTAAAAAAAGTCTTGCCTGATTGTTTGGTTGTTGTTGGCGGTGCACACGCTTCAGGTTATCCTGAAAGCGTTTTAAAAAACAAGAACATTGACTTAGCAGTAATAGGTGAAGGAGAAGAAACTTTTCTTGAAATTGTTAAAAAAGTCAAACAAGGAAAACAAAACTTTGAAGACTTGAAAGGAATTGCTTTCAGGAAAAACGGTAAAACCATAATTAATTCAAGAAGAGAATTAATAAAAAATTTAGATGAAATTCCTTTTCCTTTAAGAGAAATATTTCCCATGCAGCTTTACTTTAAAAACCAGAAAAAAGCTTACCCTTTTGTAATGTCCTTACCAGTAGGAGAAATTGTAACTTCTCGTGGTTGTCCAAATGACTGTATTTTTTGTTCAATTAAAACAGTTTGGGGTAAATGCTGGCGTGGAAGGACTGCAAAAAACGTTGTAGATGAAATAGAATTTCTTTACAACACTTATCATATTAGAGAATTTAATTTAACTGACGACAACGTTTCAATGCACAAAAAAAGAATGATTGAAATTTGTGAAGAAATACTTAAAAGAAAATTAAAGATTACTTGGCAAACACCAAACGGTATAGCAATCTGGACTCTAGACGAACCACTACTAAAGTTAATGAAAAAAACCGGTTACTATAGGGCAAAATTTGGAATTGAGTCAGGAAGTCTTAAAACCTTGAAATACATTGAAAAACCAGTTGACTTAAAACAAGCAAAAGAAGTAATAAGAATCTGCAACAAGTTAGGCATCTGGACTGCCTCAGCATTCTTAATTGGTTTTCCAGATGAAAATATTGAAAGCATTAACCAGACAATTGATTTTGCTGTTTCAACTGACTTAGACTTTGCAAGGTTTATGATTCCACAACCTTACGCCGGCACTCGCTTAAAAACTTCATTTGAAAAATTCAAGTTACTGCCAAAAGGAATAATTAATTCTAGTTCAAGTTACAAAACAAAATACAACACCAAACATTTTACTGCCATAGAGCTAAACAATTTCCGAGTTAAAGCACACAACAAGTTTTTGAAATCAAGAATGAAAAGATATCTTTCACCAACAGGATTCTTCAAATACTTGTACCCAAAAATTTCTTCAATTCACGGTTTAAGGTTTTTCTTAATGGCTTTTGGGCAAATAGTTAAAGATAAAGCAAGCAAGAGAGTGGTGGGAAACTAATGAAAATTTTGTTAATTGCATCAACTTTCAGAGAAAAAGAAGACAAAATACTCGACTTTTTACTAGTTTACGCTAGCAATCTGCAAAAGCTTGGAAACAAAGTAACACTTTTAGCTTCTCACGGTAAAGGGTTAAAAAAGATTGATGAATTCAATGGAGTGAAATTGAAACGCTTTTCATACTTTAAACCAGAATCCTGGCAATCAATAACTTACGGTAAAGGCATGCCAGAAAACATTAAGAAATCACTTAAAGCAAAACTACAGCTGCCGTTTTATTATTTTTCAGGAATTAAAGCAGTAAAAAAAGAATTAAAAGAATTCCAGCCAGATGTAGTTCAAGCGTTATGGGTTTTGCCTAATGGTTTGATTGCAAGAAAAGCAATTGAAGCTGTTGGAAAACAAAAAGACTTTAAAAAACCAAAACTAATTGTTACGGCTTTTGGAGCAGACGTTTACCTGGCAAAAAAAATGAAGTTAAAAAAATTATTGAATTCAAGTTTAAAAACTGCAACAGCAATTACTGCAATCTCTACAGCAACAAAACAAGCACTAGTTGAAACCGGAGTAAAAAAAGAAATAAAAGTAATGCCAATAGGCGGAGTAGACTTAGAAAAATTCAATCCAAAAGTTAAAACAGAAAAAATAATTGAAAAACATAAATTGAAAGGAAAAAACGTTTTGTTGATTGTTGGCAGGATTGTTGAAAGAAAAGGACACGCTTATTTGATTAAAGCAATGCCTGAAATATTAAAGAAAAATCCTAACACTATTTTATTGATTACTTCTTACGGCCCAGAAAAAGAAAAACTGGAAAAACTTTCAAAAGAATTAAATCTAGAGAAAAACGTTTTGTTTGTTGGCACGCCAAGCTTTGAAGAATTGCCAGCATATTATAATGCTTGCACTGTTTTTTGCTTGCCAGCAATAATTGACAGCAGAGGAGACACTGAAGGCGGACAATCAATGGTTATAGCTGAAGCTATGGCCTGCAAAAAACCAGTTGTTGGAGGAAACGTTGGAGGAATACCAGACTTAGTTATACATAATAAGACAGGGCTTTTAGTAGAACAAAAAGACGTTCAAGCTTTAACTCAAGCTATTAACAAACTATTTGAAAACAAAAAGTTAAGAGAAAAACTAGCTACTGAAGGTTACAAGAAAATCTTAAAAGAATTTTCTTGGGAAGCAATAGCAAAAAATCATGTTAAACTTTTCTTGCAAAAACAATAAGGTTTCTTCCAAAATAGTTTAGCACAGGAATAAAAGAAATTATTTTGTCAAGAAACTTGACTATTGGAACCAAGAAATTTGGAAGTTTTCCGTGATACAAAACATAATTAATTGTTGTAAGACTTTCAACTTTAAATCCTGCTTCCCTCAACAACTTCTTTAAACTAAAAGGAGTAAACCAGTCATCTATTGGCTGCATGGTTTTAAAGCGTTTTTTTAGAAAATAAAGTGGTGCCACTAAACCAAACCATGACGGAGTTGACAAAATTAATTTTCCATTATCTTTCAAAACCCTGTGCATTTCTTTTAAGCCCTTCAACTTGTCAGGCAAATGTTCAAGCATTTCTCTTGAAACCACAACATCAAAACTTTGGTCTTTAAACTTTAAGTCTTGAGCATCACAAACAGTAAACTTTGTTTTAGGGTAAAGTTTTCTTGCTTCTTTAATCATTCCACTAGAGAAATCACTTCCCTGAATTTCAAGTTTTTCTCTTAAATCTTTTTTTCTAAGAATTCTTCCAATAGTGTAAAAAGCGTTTCCTGAACCAACGTCAAGCAATTTAAGCTTTTGTTTTTCTTTTGTTTCAGAAACAGTTTTTTTCAAGTAAACGACTACAAGAAAATGCGAGATTAACTCGTAACGGTATTTTTCGTAAGCGTGCTTGTCTAGTTTTGCATAAAACTTGCTTGCGGTTTCATCATAATAACTTAAAGACTTGCTTGAACTCAACAAAACACCTATTTCACAATTCCTTTAATTATTTTAAAGTCTTTTGCCTTGAATTCTCGGAAAACAAAAAGTAATCCCTTGTAAACTGCAAGTAACACAATTAGTTTAACTATTAAAAATAAGCCATCTGCATAAAACTCTAAAGATAGAATGTAAATTATAGCTGAGGCAATCAAAATTTTCATTGTTGAGACAATTGAAATTAATGCTTTAAAATAATATAAAACCATTAAGCCAGCAATTATCATTCCTAAAAACATTGAAATCAAGGTTGCAAACGCTGCACCCATTATTCCTATTACTGGCACAAACAAAATATTCAATATTAAATCTACAACTAAAACAACTAAAATTAATGCAAAAGAGTGTTTTGGTTTACCGCTCGCACTAATTATTGTTGTAAGTATTACAAACAAGCCAAGAAATAAAGTTGAAAACGCTAGAACACTTAAAACTTCTCCTCCAGCAGAGTAAGCTTCAGAAAAAAGTAATTCAATTAACGGCAAGGCAGTTGAAGCAAACAACACGCTTAAAGGAAGTAAAATCATTAACGAGTAACGCATTGACTCTTTAATGTAATTTTGAGTTTTCTTTAAATTGCTTTTAAACGTTGACCTTGAAATCAATGGAAATAAAACGCTTGAAAAAGCTAAAACAAAAATAAACGGTAACTTTGAAATTGTTGTTGCTGCCAAATAATAACCTGTTAACTCGTTCGCTATATCTTTTCCAACCAAAGCTTTGACTGCAAACAAGTCAATGTTTTGAAGTAAATGCAATAATAAGGCGAAACCAATTAAGGGCAAAGCAAAATTAACCATTTTAGTGTAAGTTGGAGGTTTAACTTTTTTTGAAACCTTTAACTTAATTTTCTTAGCGTAAACAATACTGAAAATCAATGCCAGAGTGGAAGCAATAATGAAACCAGTTATTGCTCCAAACAAACCGTAACCAAGCCACACAATTCCAACAATCAAAAATAGTTTCAAAACATAATAGAAGGCGTTGGTTGTAGCCTGAATTTTAAATAACTTTAAACCGTTAAAGTAACCACTGAAAACAGAGAACAATGAGTGAGTTACAATTATGACAGCTGAAAACTGTAAGAAAATTGTCAGAGTTAAATCATTTAACAGTAAGGCAACAAACTGTGCTAACAAAACGTAGACTATTGCAACAATTAAAGCCATTGAGAACTGCAAAATCAAGGCTTTCCTTTTAACCTTTAAAGCGTTTTCAGGTGTTTCAGAAACAAACTTTGAGACTGCCTGTTGAATGCCTGTTACTAGAACTAAATTAAGAATTGAAATCAAGGCAATTATTACTCCATAAAGACCAAATTCTGCTGGCTGTAAAAGCCTTGCCAGAATAAAGTAAATAAAGTAGCCAGTGAGAAAAAAGATTGTGTTTGAAAGCAGTAAATAAAACGTGCCTTTCTCTGTCGCTTCTCTTACAACTATTCCTTCTTCTTCCATGAACAACAATTAGCAAAATAAGTTTATAATTGTTTGTCTAATGGTTGTAAAGATTTTTATAAGCGTAAGACTTATTTTCTAACTCAAGAAACAATTGATGCAGTCTTTCCAAACTTTCAACCATCTTTCCATGGCTGTTAATTCTTTTCCATATGCTGTTTTTTCCAACTAACCCTGCAAGATCTACATTACTTGTTTTAGCCATATCAAAAACTCCTGTTGAAATCATGGACCTAGAATCCCTTACTGCTTTTTCCATTTTTCCTAAATCTGTTTCGAGTTCAGAGTGCATTTTTCTGGAATCCATGATTTTATTATTTCTTGCAATTGCTGACTCTAGAATCTTATCTTTATTAACATAAAAGTCCAGATAATTACTGTAAAGCCTTGCTATCCAATAATTGCATTTAGTGATATTTAATTGGTAAATTGTGCGGTTTAATTTTTCATTAAATTCACCAAACTTAGCTTCAGACATTGGCTTTCTTTGACTCATTATTTGTTTTGTCACCATTAATTGATTAAACTCTTCTTCTAGTTTTAGTCTTCTTTCATAACAAGTTTCCACTTTTTTATTGTTCTGGGCCCACATAACTCTTAAACTAGAAAGTTTATCTGCCTTAACTAGTTCTTGAATTCTATCAAAACGCCGCTTAAGAATACTGGGCTCTGGTTCTCCACCAGATTTCTTGTTCTTCCAAAATAACGCAACTTTTTTAGGCATATAAAAATATAGAAAACAGAGTTTATAATTGTTAATGTGGCTATGCTTTGAAGAAACTATAAACGGTTTTCACAAAATAATTCTATTTCAGTGAATTTCTGTGAAAAAAAACTCTTAGCAAACAATTAAAATCAAATTTTTTCTAATAAGTAGTTTTGTAAGAAATTAGGGGTTTCTGGGACAGAAAAAGAATTACAGCAATTCATTGAGGGCTTTCAAAAATCTTAAACCTTTTAAAAGGAAAGTTCTTTCTTTCACAGCAGTATTTTTTGAAATACCTGTTTCAGGATCTTTTGAAGCAGTTGCCAGCGAAATTGAACTCTTTTCAAAAACCCCAATTGCTGATTCAACAAACAACTTATCTGGTTTTTTTCCCTGTAAGAGTTTGTTAAGGGTTGCCGCCAATAGTCGTTCGCTTGCCACCATACCACTCACATAGTTTAGAAAAACTCTTTTCGCATTACCCTCAGGAACACCTTCTTTTATATCACGTATTAATCTTTCGCTATCGATATTCCAGCCTTCCGGCGACTCAGATAGTAAATCAACCAATCTTTGTATTGGATCACCAAACCGTTTTTTTCTTTCAGTTAATTGGTTTAGAACAGTTATTCTTAGTTTTTTCAACTGTATTTCAGAATACCCTGTATTTGTTTTAATTGAGTTAAACAAAGAGGGATTATGGCCACGTCTCTGTGGGGAGATCATTTAATCAACCCCCTGCACTTCTTTACCAGATTTCTTGTTCTTCCAAAATAACGCAACTTTTTTAGGCATATAAAAATATAAAAAACAGAGTTTATAATTGTTAGTGTGGCTAGAAAAGTTTAAATGCCTCAAAGGCTTCTATTTATAGGTGTATAATTGAAAGGAAAAACTGCGATTAGAGGGCGTTTAAAAGATGCAAGAAAGCCTGCTGGAGAAATGGCATCATTATTAAAAGAATTAGTAATAAGAAGAAAACAATTTAATCTAAAAGAATTTAAACCACATTATCTTAAACTAAGAGAGATTTTTTCTAAAGGAAAAATTTACGGAAGACGACGTAAACTTCCTGAAGAAATAACTGAAAAAATAAATAGAATATCTAAAGAAAGAAAATCTTTTGAGAAATCAATGGAAAATGAATTGGGTGCTTTCTGGTTAAAACTAGTGGTCTCATCTTGGTTAGGAAAATATGTTGCGCAAGGCTTTAAAGTAGCGCATCTAAAAAAATTCGATACTTTGCCTGCCCCATGGAAAGAAAAACTTGTATTAGGTGGTACTATTGCATCTTTTGTTGCAACCTTATATGGATTACGTGCTTATTATGGTGCTTACCCAAGGTTAAGTGCTAAGATTCCAGTAAAAGTTAAAATAGATTCTCTTTTGAACCATATTGAAGATTTAAACAATTTAGAAAGATTGAAAAAAGGAAACATTGAACACCCAGAAATCAAAAAATTAAGAGAGTTTGCAGAAGGAAACTTTTTATATGTTGATAGAGAAGGGAATCTTCGAGCAACACCATATAATCCAACTTTTATAGCTGAATCATTTGGTGCCTTAAGATTTCTAATTGAAGAACCAAAACCAGAAAAAGAAAAGTAATGTTACTACCCAAACAAAAACACGATTTCATAACTTCCAGGTTGTAAGGTAATTCCTCTGAAAGCAGTGAAAACTTGTTCTACTTCAACTTCTGTGCCGTTGACTGTTGCTTTCCAGCCAGGAAAATAACTGTCAGTTAAAACAAGCGAGCCGGGTTCAGTAATTTCAACTTTTAATTCAATTTTGTTAGCAGAATAATGAGTAATGTTTGCTGGAACAATTTTTTCAGATTCAAACAATACAATAAAAGCCCTCGGCTTAACTAACTTGTTTTCGTAAACTTTTACTTCTGAATCCAAAACCAGTTCGAGATTGGAGTTTGAAATTGGTTCTCTTGACAAAACATATTTAACGTTCATGAAACCTAACTCACTTACTTGCAAGTCATTAAATTCCTTGCTTTTCTCTTGTGAAACATTTGACAAAACCAAGTCAGCGTTCTGCAAGTGAGCGGGATCATAACCGTTAGCTAACTCAATTCCATAAAAAGAGTATTTTGCTTGACTGTAACACCCAGAACTCTCTAAACTCCTGCAATTATCGTAAACCCTGAAAATACTTTCATCTGCCTGCAGGAACTCAATTACTTTATCACTAGCATAAATTTCTGCAACAGGTTTTGACTGAATAAAAGGCAAAGAAAAAACAATTAACTCTAAAAAGACTGCAGCAAAAAGAACTTTCTTTAAACTAACACCTTTGACAATTAATTTTCCTTTAAGAACTGACATTAAAATTAAACAGAAAACTGTTAAAGTTAAAAATAAGATTAAAACATCTTGCAATAAGTGGCTGTAAACTAATGGAACTTTAGCCAGCCAGAAAGTTAAAGGTTGAAAGTTTGGCATTGAAGCATTATAAGCTTGTTCTGCAAACTTTTCACCAAAAGAAATAATGAAGTCGCGAAAGAAAACTGTTACAAGCAAAACAACAAAAGAAAGAACTGAAAGAACTGAAATTATTAAAGAAAACTTTTTCAGTCTTACAGTCTCTTGAGCCGTTTTCTTTGAAAAAAGAACGTTTGCACCAAAAGCAGCCAAAACAGCTAAAGAGAAAACGAAAAAGAAAAGCATTCTTGGCGGAATCCTGAACAAGTCAAAGCCAGGAATTAAGTAAAACAAAACAGGGAACAAGAAAAAGTTTATTCCAAGAGAGAAAAGAATTGAGAAAACTGCAGTGAAAGCAAAAAAGTTTTTATGAAAGTTTCTCTTAAACAATAAACTTGTTAAAGCCAGCAACAAGATAAGAATTCCAGCATAAAAAGTTATAGTCCAGTAATAAGAACCAGACCAAACAAAACTATTGTCAACAGGAGAACCAAAAAAGTTTGGCAAAATTACTTGAATTAAGTTTGGGTAGTTTAAACTTAATTGTGAAGCAGACACTACAGTAAAGCCTTCGCCTGCAAACCTTGAAGACTGCTCGCCTAACTGCATTGACGGCAGTAACTGAATTGAACCAATTGCCAAACCAATAATTAAAGCAATTACAGTGAAAGCAATAACTTTTGTTAACTTGTTTTTGTTTAAAGTTTTTCTTTGAGAGTAAAGCCTGAAAACAAAGTACAAGAACAAAAAGAATAAATTGTAAAAAAATAACTGGAAAAAACCAGCAAGAATTTGTACTCCTATAATTACACCAAACAACAAAGCAAACTTCAAATTCTTTTTTTCAATCAATAATTCTAATGCCAGAAAACTTAAAGGAATCCAGATTAAAGTGTTTATCACACTAACGTGTCCTGCAAACAAGTGTGCAACCATTTTACCTGAAAACATGAAAGCCATTGCTCCAAGAAGCGAGGAATAATTATCTAAATTTAGTTTTCTTAAAAACAAGTACATGAAACTTCCCGCTAAAAAGATTTCAAACAAAATAAAGTAACTATAAAAGTATGCTGGTTCGAATAAAACAAACAACAAGTTTAATGGATAATAGTAACCTGCAGCAAAATTGCCTATTATTGGGTAACCAAAAAAAACATTGTTAAGCCATAAAGGAAAAAAGTTTTCATGATAATTATTTGACCACATTAAACTTAATTCCATTAAGTCAGATGTTGGAGAGTAAAGAATGTTTCCAGGAATAGTTAAAGGATAAAAGAAAATGACTGCTAAAACAGCAATAACTATGAAAGGAAAAAACTTGTTTTCAGGCAGTTTTTTAATTGACTTCATTTGAAAGACTAAGGGAAACAAAGTTTTTAAAACCTTTAACAACAACCATAATCTTATGACTAGAATTCTATTATTTGGGCGTTGGCTAAATCCAGTTTTTGTCGAAAGAAAAGCATTACCTTTAAGCGTGAAAGTTAAAGAAATAATTGAAAAGCGAAGGCAAAAGTTTCTTAACGACAAGACTGTTGACGGAGTAATAATAACTCCAGTTTTAAGAAACGTTCACAAGAATTCTACTCCAGGAAAATTAAACAGGATTGCCAGCATACCTGAAATTAAAGGAGAAGAATTATTGATTCCAGTTGAAACTAATGGAACTAATTACTTACAACACATGTATGCTTCAAGAGCAAAAGAACTTGAATGGATTGAAAAAGAAGTTAAAGAAGAAAAAACTGAAAACTTTTTCAACCACTTATTTGAAAAACTACCAATAACCCTTGACTCAAGAATTATTACTATTACTTCAGATAACAAGCTTGTAACTGGAATGAGAAGTGAAAACGTTATAGCTGAAGCATTAAAGCATGATAGTCCTTCAGGTTACGTTTGGCCTGGAGAAAAACCAGTTCAGGCAGCTATCAGAAAACTTGAAGGCGAAGCAGGCATAAAAAAAGACGAAATTGTTTTTCTGGAAGAAGAACTAAAAAAAGCAGTAGACCAAGAAAACCCTAAAATTATGGTTTTGCATTCAAGGTCAAATCATGGAGCAGTCCACAACATTTTCATTGCAAGAACAAGTGTTAGCTCAAGCATTTTAAAGGAAAGACAGGAAAACTTGAAAGACAAAAAGTACGTGAAAAACCTTAGGTTTACAGACTGCAGTGAAAAAGGAATTGATTACTTGATTAACAAGGAAAGTAATACCATTTATCCAGAGCTATACGAATTGTTTAAAAAAGAATTAAATAAGAGTTTAGGCTTTAATGATAACGGTGGTGTTTGATGGTAAGAATTGGAAAAGCTCAAAAAGTAAAATTACAGATGTGGGGTCACTGGAAGGTACCAGAATTGGTTCCAGCAAGATCTCCCCCACACACTGCAAAGATTAAAAGAATTACTGCAAGCGAAAGAAAAAAAGCTATGGCAGACCCTGCAACAAGAAAACTGCATGAAAAAATGAAAGCAGGGCCATTGTACAGAATTGCAGGCGTTCCAAAAGTCGTGGGAAGAAAAGTTCGTATTCCAATTGAATCGCCAGCGTTTGACATTAAAACTCAAAAACAAGTTATGGGAACAGATTTTTTTCATCACATTTATGTAAGAAAACAGCCAGAAGCAGATAGGATTGGAAGAACAATTCCAAGGGGAGAAAAAAGAAAAAAATATTTTGCCAGACGATTTCATGAAGTTCCGAATGCTGTTTCTGCCATTGGTTTGCTTTTAACTGCTGACAATAAAGTTGTAACAATTAAAAGAGGGAAAGTTTTAGCTGAAGCAGGAAAACATGACAGCCCGGCAGGATACGTTTTTGCTGGTGAAAGCCCAGTTGAAGCAATTAGAAGAAAACTTAAAGGAGAAATGGGATTAAATTTGAATGAAATTACTTTTCTTGGAAGAGGTTTAAGAAAAGCCAGAAATCAAGATAATCCTCCAGCAATGATTGGAGCGCATTCGAGAGCAACTCATGGTGCAGCTCACTCAGTTTTTGTTGTAAGAACAAATCTTACTCAACAAGAATTAATGGGTAGGGCTGGAGGAGTGAGAGACAAAGAATATGTTGAAAGTTTAAGATTTACTAATGCAACACCAAAAGGGTTAGAGGAAATAATTAAACAAAACAGTCAAATAGGCGGTGATACCATTTACACTGAATGGTATAGACTGCTTAGAAGAGAAATGACTAAAAAGAAAAAGAGGTAAACAATGCCTAAAATACTAAAAAATACGCCAGCTCACTTAAAGTTGTGGGGGCACTGGAAGAAACCAGTTTTTCATGAGACCAAAGCAGTGCCTTTAACACCACAAGTTGAAGCAATAGTTCCAAGAGAAAGAAAAGCTTACACAACACAAGAAACTGTTCACGGAATGCGAATTAATAAGAAAATTAGAGAAGCACACAAAGCAATAACCCCAGGACTATTGTACAGGGTTGCAGATGAACCAAGAGTTAAAGGAGGCAAACTAATAATTCCTGTTGAAAGAAAAGGAACTGACTACCATAAAATTGTTTACGCTGCAAGGTCGCCTGAAGCAGTTGAATTAGGGAAAGACATTCCAAGAACTAAAAGAGACAAAACTTATTTTAAGAAATTATTTAAAGAACACCCTTATACTGTTGCAACAATTTGTGTTTTGATTACTGCAGACAACAAAGTAGTAACTTTAAGAAGGAGTTCCAGTACTGTTTTAGAAGCAAACAATTTTGATGGCGTTGCAGGTTATGCTAGAGACGGACAATCACCAGTTCAAGCAATAACAAGCAGAATTCAAGGAGAACTAAATTTAAAAAGAAACGAATTTGATTTTCTTGGGCCAAGATTATTGAAAGAAAAAAACCAGGAAGACCCCAGAGCAATGGTTACTCATGTTAGAACAAGACAAGGTTGCATTCACACTGTTTTTGTTGCAAGAACAAAACTAACATCAGAACAACTAACAAAAAAGTACAAACATGCGAAAGACACTAAATATGTTAGAGAACTACGCTTTACTGACAACACACCAAAAGGAATGGAAGAACTGATAAAAGAAAACTACAAGTTATCAAAAAAGGGCTTTGATAGGACAATTTACACTGAATTGTTCAGGTTACATAGAAAGGAATTGCTTGCAGCACAAAGAAGGAAGAAAGTGTTAAAGTATATGCGAAAGAAATAACTTTTTAATTGTTAAGGTTTTAATATAATTAAAACCTGTTTTTTAGAGTGATAAAATAATGGCTGAAAATATTGAGTTGTCAATGACAATAATTTTGTTGAATGCAGCACAACACGTGGAAAAAGTGTTTGATGACTTTGTTGCTGAAATGAAAAAAAGTGGAATAAAAAACTTTGAGATTATTCCAGTAATTAATGGCTGCACTGACAACACTATAGAAAAAGTCAATGAAATGAAAAAAAAATACAAGCAGTATAAAATCATTCCAATTATCCGAGACAACATTTGGTATGGTGCTGGCATGATGGCTGGCTTAAACAAGTCAAAAGGCAGGCTTGTTGGATATTTGTGGGGGAATAATAAAGTTCCAATGGAAAACGTTTCACTAATTTACAAGAAAATAATTAAAGAAAACCTTGATTTAGGGAAAACTAAGCGAACTGCAAGACAGTACAGTTTTTCTCGCAGAATGCAGTCATTGTTGTTTAACAAGTTTTTCATGATTTTAATGTTTGGCAGAATTACAAGCGACTTTAACGGTTGCCCAAAAATCATGAAAAGAACAGCTTTTGAGAAAATGAAACTTCATTGCTTTGACTCTTTTTTTGACGCAGAAATAATGGTTAAAGCTAAACTGTTAAAATTAAAGATTGGTGAAGTACCAACAGTTTACAGAATGCAAGTTGAAGGACAAAAAATCAAGTCCTTTGTAAAGCCAACCATGTTATTTGAGTTCTTGAAAAATATTTTCAAACTAAAATTTGCTTTAACCTTCAGAACAGACCCTTTTTATAAAAAAGACTAAAAAGCCTTTTAAAAACTTATTTGTTCAGGAATTCTATTACAGTTGATTAAATGGACTATGAAGCAAAAAAACAACTAGAAAAGCTTGTTAAAGAACACTTTGAAGAAGTCTTGAAAAGAAAGATTTCTCCAGTGCCAGGAAAAGACTACTTACAGGTAGGCGGGCACTATTATGACGAACAAGAACTTTTAAACGGAATTTATTCAGTAATTGCAGGCGACTGGGCTTTTGGAAGATATGGGTTAGAGTTTGAGAAAAAGTTTTCAGATTACCTTAGAATAAAACACGTTAAAGTTACAACTTCAGGCTCTTCAGCAAACCTTCTGGCAGTGCGTTCCTTAAGATCTCACTTACTTAAAGAAAAAGCATTGAAAAAAGGAGATGAAATAATAACTACTGCTTCAACTTTTCCAACAACAGTCAACCCAATTATCTCTGCTGACTGCGTGCCAGTATTCCTTGACATTAAAACAGACACTTTAAACGTTAACACTGATTTATTAGAAGAAGCAATAACAGACAAAACAAAAGCAATGATTTTTGCTCACACACTGGGAAACCCTTTCAACTTAAAGAAAGTAAAAGAAATAGCAGACAAACACGGGTTAGTGTTTATTGAAGATACTTGTGACGCTTTAGGTTCCAAATTCAATGGCGAAATGGCTGGTTCTTTTGGAGAACTTTCAACTTACAGTTTTTACCCAGCACACCACATTACAATGGGTGAAGGAGGAGCAATAGCAACAAACAAGGACATTATAGCAAAAATTATTATGTCATTGCGTGACTGGGGAAGAGAATGCGTTTGCCTGCCAGGACACGATAACACTTGCGGCGGAAGGTTTCAAAAAAAATGCGGTAGCCTGCCAATCGGTTACGACCACAAATACGTTTACTCTCACATTGGCTATAATTTAAAACCAACAGAAATGCAGTCAGCAATCGGTTTAGCTCAATTAGACAAGCTTGAATCATTTGTTAAAATTAGAAGAGAAAACTTTGCAACACTTTATGCTTTACTAAAAGAATTTGAAGACTACTTGATTTTACCAAAATCCGAAAAAGGTGCAGAACCAGCATGGTTTGGTTTTCCAATGACTGTAAGAAAAAACGCTGGATTCAAGAAAAAAGAATTAACTGATTTCCTGGAAGCAAACAAGATTGGAACAAGGCCATTGTTTTGCGGTAATGTTGTAAGACAACCATACTTTATTGACTACAAAGTCAAGCACAGAATTGTAGGCGACTTAAAAAACACTGACCACACAATGGAAAACAGTTTATGGGTTGGAGTGCATCCAAGATTCAGAAAAGAACACATGGAATACATTTACTCTATTTTTGAAAAGTTTTTTAAGGAAAAGAGAAAACCGTAATTGAAAAACTACTTTTTAGGACTAATATCAATTTTTTTGAAAAACTCTAAGTAAGCCTCGTTAACATATTTTTTGTCTGGCTGTTGTTCTGAATCAATTGCTATATCAAACACCCAAGGCTTGTTAGACTTTACAGCGTTTTGAAGTTTTTCTTTAAAACCCTTCAATGAAGTAATTCTTTCTCCTTCCGCGCCATATTCTTTTGCAATGTTAGCAAAGTTAGTGTCACGGAATTGAGTGCTAAGATACCTTGCCTCAAAAACGTTTTTTTGTAACTGGTTAATCATTCCAAGAGTTCCATTATTCTGAATAATCCAGATTACAGGAATATTAAATTCAACTGCAGTCAAAACCTCTTGGCCGTTCATTAAAAAAGCTCCATCCCCACAAATGCAGACAACTGGTTTTTTTGTTCCAAGTTTAGCGCCAACGCTTCCAGCAACAGCAGAACCCATTGAAGCCAGCGAAGAAGGAGTAAAGCATTCCTGTCCTTCTTTTATTTGTAAGTATTTTTCAGTAAAACAATTACTGTTACCAATGTCCACAAAAATAACGCATTCATCAGGCAAAGCCTTGTTTAACTCATACATTAAATAAATCGGGTTAACTCTTTCAGTTTTATCAAATTCTTTCTCCACAAAATACTCTTGCTTTTCCTTGAAATCTTTTAACTCTTTTTCGTCAGCAAACTTTTTTATTTCAAGGTTTTCAACTGCTTTAGCAAAAACCAATGCATCAGACTTAATTTCTAAGTCAGCAGGATAATTGTTACTTAAATGATAATCAGCGATTTCAACTTGAATTAACTTTTTCTGGAATCTCTTACTCCAATAATGCATAGTTCTTTCATGGAAACTCAAGCCAACAGAAATAATTAAATCAGAGTTTTTAACATACTCGTTGGCTGTCTCTTGTCCATACAAACCCATTACACCCAAAGACAATGGATGTGTTTCATGAATTACTCCTTTGGCTTTCAGTGAAGTGGCAAAAGGAATTGAATTATTTTCCAAAAACTTTCTCAAACTTTTTTCAGCGCGGGCAACCTTTGTACCATAACCAATCAAACAAACGGGCTTACTTGCATTGCTTAAAAGTTCTTTAAATTTTTTCAAATAACTTTCATTCAATTGAGTTGTTTTAGGATTTGTATCACTTTCAAAAAAGTTAACGTCAGCAGTTGAAACATTGTGCGGAATGGAAGCATTAACTGCTCCAAGTTTAGGTGTCTTTGAAATCCTGATTAAGTCAACTAAATCCTCACAAAAGTTTTCTTTTGTAATCAGCTTGCTTTTCTTTGTTATTACAGCAAACAAGTCAACCTGGTTTGGAGTACCAATCAATCCAGTCACTTCTTGTAATGAACCTCTGCCAAAAGTCTGCTCTGCAGTCAAACCAGTAACTGCCATAACACTTGCACCACCAATATTAGCTTCACTAACCCCACTAATTAAATTAAATGCGCCTGGGCCGGCAGTACCAGTGCAAACTCCTAGCTTGCCACTAACTTTAGCATAACCTTCAGCCATAAACGAAGCGCCCTGCTCGTGTTTGGTTAAAATAGTTTTAATTTTTTTTGACTTGAACAAGGAATCATAAAAATGAATTATGTGCCCGCCAGGGACACCAAACACAAATTCAGTTTCTTTTTCAAGTAATTTAACTAATGCATCTGAAGCTTTCAATTTAATTCACCTATATTTTTAAACCTTAATTATTTATATAATTCTAAATTGTTTTTAAACCATTCAATTGACTTCTTCAAGCCGTCATTTAAACTTGTTTCTGACTGCCAGTTTAATAGTTTGCGGGCTTTTGAAACATCTGCAACCCAAACCTTTGACTCCATTTTAGCTCCATGAACAGCACCAGGCACAGGACTTGCTGACTCAATTATTGAACTACTGTCAGTTAATTCAATTACTTTTTCCATTAATTCTTTAATCAGAGTCTGTTTACCTGAACCCACATTAATTATTTCTCCAATTGCTTTCTCTGAATTCAATGCCTTCAAGTAAGCGTCAATCACGTCATCAATAAAAACATAATCTCTGACCAAGTTAGGAGAAAACAATTTCAAGTTCTTGTTTTCCAAACAACTAAAAATTACAAACGACACTAAACGAGTTTTTTCATCAAAAGGCCCGAAAGGAGAAAATAACCTTAAAGTAGTGGAAGGCAAACCGTTTTCTGAAAGAAAAGAAAACAAGTTGCTTGCAAAAGCTTTTGAAACACAATACAAGCTGTTTGGTTCTAAAACATCAGTTTCTTTCATTGGTTTTTCTTTTAAACCATATTCGGACGAACTACCAGTGTTAATGAATCGAGAAACGCCGACATTCAAGCAGGCTTTAGCTAAATTAAAGGTTCCAACAACATTTGACTGGAAAATTAAGTCAAAATCTTTTTGAAAACCATGTCCCCCAAAAGTTGCTAAATGGAAAACCACTTCTGGTTTTATTTCATTAACTTTTGAATTAAGTTTTTCAAAGTTTAACAAGTCGTCTCTTACAACATTTAAGTCTTGCATTACTTCATTTAAGCGCCAAGTATTTGACTGTTCTCTAAGGACAACGTGGACTTCAAAGTTTTCTTTCAGCAAACGCCTAACCAAGTTGGCTCCAACAAAACCACTCGAACCAGTAACCAGGACTTTTTTTGATTCCATAGTATTAAAGTTAAATGAAAGCCTTTAAAGCTTTTTTGCAAAGCTCACCTTGAAAAAACTAAAGTAAAGGAAGCCAATGAAGGCAAATAAGACTTCAGAAAACAAGATTATTAGAGAATAAGCGACAGCTAGCTGGGCTGTAATGCCAAGAAAACTGAAAAAGAAAATTAACCCAGCATCCCTTGTTCCAATGCCTGAAAAAGAAATCGGTAAAGCTTCAAGTAAGATTATTGTTGGAACAATCATTAAAACTAAGGCAATTGAAATGTCTATATTAAGCATTAGGAAAGCAAAGTAAAATGCAAGGAAAGTTACAAACCATGCAATTATAGTTAAAACGCTTGCTTTAAGTAAAACAATTTTCTTTTTTCTGATTAACCTGAAACCAGAGTAAAAGTCATTGTAAGTTTTACTAATTTTTGGTTTAAATTTTTTAGGCACAAACCTATACAATGGCTTGAAAAAGAAAGTTACAAGCGACTGCTTTGAAAGAATAACCAAAACCGCTAATAGAGTGATGAATAAAATAATTAAAGTGACAACTATTGTCTGCGGAAAGTCAACATAAAAAGAGAAAGCAATTAATCCAAGCAAGACAATTAAAAACAAGAAAACAACGTCAAAAATTCTATCCAAGGCAACAGTAATCAAGCCTTTGCCTGTTTCAAGTTTTAAATCCTTTTTAAGGTAAGCTGCTCGAACTGCTTCACCAATTTTTCCGGGCGTTACAACTCCAATAAAAAAACCAGCAAACCACACGCCTAAAGCCTGCTTGAAAGAATATTTTTCGCCTAAAACTTTAATGAACGCCTGCCACTTGATTGTCTTAAAAATGATTCCAATAAAAGAAAACAAAATTAAAGGCAAAAACCAAAACCATTCAACTGACTGAAAAACAATAATTAATTCTTCCAAACCAATAGACCAGATAATGAAAGCAAACAAAAGAATCCCAATTAATGGCAGAAAACTAGACAACTTTAATTTCAATTAAATTCACTAAATAAAAATAAAAACAAAGAGAATAAAAAAAGGTTACTTGCTGTTAAAAACTTTATCTCTTGCCAGTTTTGAAGCACGAAACAAGGACTCAAAAGTTCCGGCATCAGTCCAATAACCTTTCAAAATGCTTGCCTTACAAGTTCCAAGTTTAACATAATGGTTGTTAACGTCAGTTATTTCTAGTTCGCCTCGACCAGAAGGCTTTAAAGTTTCAATTACTTCAAAAGCACTTGCATCATAAAAGTAAACTCCGGTTACAGCATAATTACTTTTAGGCGCTATTGGTTTTTCAACAATGCTTACAACTTCTTTACCATTTAATTCTGCAACACCAAACCTTTCAGGGTCAGAAACTTCTTTTAAAAAAATTCTAGCACTGTTTAAAGGCAACTTCTCAAACTCTTTTACTGCCTCACTAATGTCATCCTCAATTACATTGTCACCTAAAACTACAGCAAACTTTTCGTTTCCAACAAAATCTCTCGCAAGCCTTAAAGCATCAGCAATTCCTCCAGCAAGATCCTGAATTCTGTAAGTAAAACAAGCATTAAAATTATTGCCAGAACCCAAAAGCTTTAGAAAATGCCCGGCATTCTCTGGGCCAGTTACAATCATTATTTCTTTTACTCCAGCATTAACCAGGGTTTCAATTGGGTAAAAAATCATTGGCTTGTTGTAAACTGGAAGCAAGTGCTTGTTAGTAATACTAGTTAAAGGCATCATTCTCGTTCCAAAACCCCCAGCTAAAATAACTCCTTTCAATATACCACCTCAATAATCATTAATTAACTTCCCTTAAAAACTTAATTTTAATCCTGATTTTAATTCTTTAATTCTTTTGCACGTCTTTCAAGCAATGGCTTCCACCAAGACTCATTGTTTTTAATCCATTCAACAGTTTCCTTTAAACCCAAATCAAATTCTTTTACAGCTTTCCAGCCTAACTCTCTTTCAATTTTACTGGAATCCAAAGCATACCTTTTATCATGCCCTTTCCTGTCTTCCACGTACTCAATAAATGATTCATCACGACCAGTTAACTCAAGTAATTTTTTTGTTAAATCTATGTTAGTAACGCCTTTCCCGCCGCCAACATTATAAACTTCACCACTCTTGCCTTTCAACAAAACTTTTAGAATACCATTACAATGGTCTTCCACATAAATCCATTCCCTGACATTTAAACCATCACCATACAACGGAACTTTCTTGCCATGCAGTAAGTTAACCACAAACAAGGGAATAAGTTTTTCAGGAAAATGATAAGGCCCATAAGTATTAGAACCACGAGTAATCAAAGTAAACATTCCGTGAGTTTCCTGAAAAGCATTAACAATCATTTCACCGCCAGCCTTTGTAGCAGAATAAGGGTTTCTTGGATGCAGTAAAGAAGTTTCAGTAAAAACACCTGTTTCAGTTGAACCATAACATTCATCCGTGGAGATCTGTAAAAATTTCTCAATTCCTGCTTTCATTCCTTCATCAAGCAAAGCATAAACTCCTTTCACATTAGAGTCAATGAATGCCGCAGGATCAATAATGCTTCTGTCAACGTGACTTTCAGCAGCAAAATTAACTACAAAGTCAACGTCCTTCAAGGTTTTTCTTAACAACCCTCTGTCACAAATGTCTCCTAGAACAAAAGAATAATTAGAACTATTAGCTACTTCTTTAACGTTTTCAGGGTTTCCAGCATAAGTTAACTTGTCATAATTGACTACTTCAAAGTCTCCTTGTCTTACAAGATTTCTCACAAAACAAGAGCCAATAAAACCACAACCACCAGTTACCATAATTTTTTTCAACAAACCACTTCAAATCACTTAAAAAAACTTGTTTTTCTAATCTTTTTATGTCTGCAACCTTTTAAAAGAAAATTGGTATGAAAGCCGAAACCTAAGTTATTTAAATGAGTGATTCTTAATAGTTTAAAATGAAAAAAGAACACTATAACAAGTTTGACTTGCACTGCCATACAACTTACTCTAATGATGCAAACATTACACCAAAAGAACTTGTAATGCAAGCAAAAAAAGTCGGGTTAAAAGGCATTGCTTTAACAGACCACGAGACAACCAAGGGTTGGAGTGAAGCCTTAAAAGAAGGTAAAAAACAAGGAATAATTGTGATTAAAGGCGAGGAAAGAAAAGTTTACTTTCGGAAAAAAAAAGTCGGAGAATTAATTGGCTTGTTCTTGAAAAAAGAATTAAAGTCATGTGAAGTAATGGAAGTCATTGAAGAAATTCACTCTCAAAAAGGTTTGGTTATAGTACCGCATCCATTTGATTATTTCAGGAATGATTTTAAGGATTTTAAAATGGTTCACCAGGAAGTTAATGCAATTGAAGCCTTGAATGCCAGAAGTTTTATGACAAAATTTAATGACAAAGCTTTTGCTTACGCTAAAAAACACAAAATAGCAGTTGTGGGTGGAAGCGACGCACACTTTAAAGAAGAAATAGGCAAAGCCTACACTTTAACTACAGCCAAAAACGAAACTGAATTAAAAAAAGAAATTCTAGCTAAAAAGACAATGGCTGAAGGTATTACAACTGGTTTAATTCCTCACTTGAAAACCTTTTTAAAAAGGTTTTAGTTAACAAAGTTTAATGGTGAAAGAATGACTGAAATAGAAACAATTAGTTTTAATGAATTCAAAAAAATTGATTTAAGAATCGGAGTAATCAAAACAGTTGAAGACATTGAAGGCAAAGACAAGCTGTTAAAGTTAAAAGTGGATTTAGGAGAAAAAGAAATACAGTTAATTGCAGGAATCAAAGAACTTTACAGTAAAGAAGAATTAGAAGGAAAACAAATTGTCGTAGTTTGCAACTTACAGCCAGCAAGAATCGGCGGACAATTAAGTGAAGGAATGTTGTTAGCAGCAGGCGCTGACAACGATTACGCTTTAATTACAGTTGACAAAGAAAGAAAGTCTGGAACAAAAGTTGAGTGAGTGATTTAATGCCAAGACCAAAACGCGGAAAACCAGTTGAAATGAATCCAAGCAAAAAAGAATTTAAACTGGCTGACCAAAGACTTAACGTTTTACCTCCAACAAAACTAGAAACTAAGTTTCAAAAATCATTCAGAGGACTACTAAAAAAAGAAGAAGGAAAAAGAATTCCTTTTGGAGAAGAATACGAATTAAAAAGAATTAAACTTATTCAAGGTTTTTTAAGTAAAGATCTTCCAATTGAATCAGTTAAAAGCGTTCTAGAAAACTATTTCACTAAACAATACATTGACTACTTGTTTAGAAGAATCAATGAACAATCAAGGAAAAACAAGCAAAGAAACATTTAAATAAACTTTAAGCTTTTTTATTACAGGAAAAAGAAAGGATAGTATTTTACATGGTTGAAGTTTTAACTGTTATAATGATGATGGCAGCCATCATCTTTCTTGGAGTTTTTGGCGAAATAATTTTCACTAAAACAAGAATTCCAGACGTTTTATGGTTAGTTATTCTTGGAATAATTATTGGCCCAGTGTTTGGAATTGTAAGCCCTGACACTTTATGGGTTATCGCGCCATTGTTTTCTGCTCTAGCTTTAATGATTATTTTGTTTGAAGGTGGACTAGACTTACAAATCTATAAAGTAATTAAAGAAGCACCAAAAGGGTTTCTGTTAGCTGTAACTGGCTTTGTTTTGAGCATTATTGGAATAATGCTTGTAACTGAAGGACTAGCTTTTCTGGGAATACTTCAAAACTGGAGTTTGTTAAACGGTTTACTGTTAGGAGCCATTGTTGGAGGTAGTTCATCACTAGTTGTACTGCCTTTAGCTAAAAAAGCAAGGCTTGGAGGAAAACTAACAGACGTTTTAAGCATTGAAGCCGCCGCAACTGACGCTTTAGCAGTAATCGTAGTTTTTGCTTTAATTCAATTTATTGTTATTCCAGGCACTGGCTTTCAAGAAATAGCAAACAATATTGTTGGTAGTTTTGCAATTGGAGCAGTAATTGGAGCAATAACCGGAATAATGTGGTTATATGTTTTAAGAGCATTTAAAGGCCACAGACACCACTATATGCTGACTTTTGCTTTCTTGTTATTATTGTATGCCATGGTAGACTATATTGGTGGTTCAGCTGCAATAGCAATCCTTGCATTTGGTTTAATGTTAGGCAATGGAAAAGCAATCAGTAAAATGTTACAGTTAAGTGAAAGAATTTCTTTAGACGATGACGTTAAAGAATTTCACTCAATTATTAGTTTTTTCATTAAAACATTCTTTTTTGCTTTCATTGGATTAATGTTAGTTGTAGAATTAGAGATTGCTTTAATTGGAATTGGTTTAGCAGTTATCTTATTATTGATTAGAATTGTCTCAGTTAAAATTAACACTTGGAAACAAGACATAACTGCTAACGAAAGACACTTAATGTACTCTTTCATGCCTAGAGGTTTAGCGGCAGCAGTTCTAGCAATCATGCCTTTAGCTTACGGTATTCCAGGCACTGAAGTCTTTACAGGAATAGCTTTCACAATAATTGTTACAACCATAGTAATCTGCACTGTAGGCGTATACGTTTTCACTTCAAAACAACCAAAAGAAAAAATTACTCCAAAAAGCAAAATTGAACAAATTTCAACCAAGGAAGGAGAAGAACCAAAAAGATTCCTAAAACTTGGAAGCGGAATACTAAAAACAGTTGAAAAAGATTAAGGTAAAAGAATGCCTAAACCAAAAAAATTCAGAAAAGCTAAAAGAGGAAACAATAGACGAAAAACGTTTCCAGAAGTAAGTTTGACAATAGAAGAACAAAACCCTTTAAACAAGCCACCACAAAAAATTCAAGAACTCCTTTCAGAGCTTGCCAACTTAGGAGACGCAGGAAAAGGCAGACCCCTCTCAAAAGGAGGAGGAAAAGGAAAAGCAAGAAGAAGACGTTAAACAATGAAAAAGATTAAGTGATTAAAAATGCCTAAAAGACCACGTTTTTTAAAAAGAAATGAAAAACAAAAAAAAAGCCTTACTAGAGGAGTAAGGGGCCCAAAAGATAAATTCCGGACAAGGTTTATGGAGACAATCATAGAAGAAGAACCAAATAATGACAGAAATTTTAGGAAAAGTGAATCAAATGGGAAAAAGGCCAAGCGGAAATTATAAAAAAAGAACACCACACTTTAACCCTAACAAAAAAATTAGAGGAAACAACCCAACATTAAAAGAACTAATTGAACACGGGTTTATTCCAGAAGACATTCAAGTTGGCAAACCAAAAAGTCCTTTAAAGAAACCAAAAAACAATCCAGGACACAAAAGAAAACGCTGACAAATTAAAGCAAACTAATTATCCAAGGCAAAGCAATAATTGTTCCAATCGTACTGCCAACGTTCGCGTAAAC
>JBDRCV010000069.1:0-2766 GCA_043821385.1 archaeon
TTCGGCAGAGTAGTTTTGATAAATTACTGATTAATTACATTAATAACGGAAAACCAGTGTATGGTGGAAGTGCTGGAGCCATTATTTTTGGGAAGGATGTTAGAAGTTCTTCTGAATTCAAGAAAGCAACTAAAAAAGAAGCAAGAGGATTAAATGTTTTATTTGGATATTCAGTAATACCACATTATAATATAAAAACACAAACACGATTCAATCAACCACTCATAGCCATCCCAGAGCGTTCAGGAGTATACTTGGAAAACAAACAAGTGAACGTTTTTGGTTTTGAACCAAGCTATTTAATCAAAGACAACAAAGTAGTGCGCCTTACAGTCAATCAAAAAAAGAAAACGTTATTATAAAAATTGGATAAAACCCACAACTACAACAAACCACAAGGCATTAAATTCAAGCACAATAAACTCTTTAGTTGAATAAAATTAAACCATAACAATTTAAAGCATTAAAAGAAGAATTGCATGGCAACAAAAATGACTGAAAATTATCGTTTATGCAGGTGCAAGATAAGAAAAGGGGAAAACAAGTTTGTTTGGAAGTTAACAGACAAATGCAATCTTAACTGCCTGCACTGTGATGACATTGAAAGAAAAGATGACTTAAGAAAAGAGTTAAGTTATGAGAAAAGCTTAGAGTTAGTTTACTTTCTTTCCAAGTTCAAGCCATTAAAACTTGTTTTGACTGGAGGAGAACCATTATTAAAAGAAAACTTTCACGACATTGCAGAGTACGCTAAAGTCAAATTAAAGAATGTTTCTCTTTGCACTAACGGCTTAATTAATGACTCTGAAACCATTGAAAAAATTCTGGAATTAAATTTCTCTAATATTTCTATTAGTGCTGACAGTGACAGGCCAAAAGAACACGATGAATTAAGAGGCATTCCAGGCAGTTTTGAGAAAACAAAAAAGTTTGTTTCAAGAATTAGAGAGCATTCAAACGATTTCACTATCTTTATAACTTTAAATCCATTAAACATTGATAGAGCAATTGAAACTGTTAGTTACTGGAAAGGGTTTACTCCAGACATTGAAGTTGGCACTTTAATTGAAAGAAATGAAAACTTTTCATTAAAACAAATCCAAAATTACAGCAAGAAATTACCTGAAGTCATGAAAAATTTAATGGAAAAACATAATGTTACAATTGTAGGTTACCCTAATTCTTGCTTTGAAAACTTGTGCCCTAATGGTTTCAGCTTGTTTGAAATTAGTTCAAACGGTGACTTCAGCGACTGTTACTGGAAAACCGGAGCAATAAGAAAACCAGTTGCTTACAAAAAATTATTAAAGTCAAAAGACATTAATGATTTAAGAGACAACATTCAACAAAAATACCTTGAATCAAAGAGAAAAGAATTTTTTAGTGAACTATGATGAAGTTAAGCAAGCAAAAGGGAAACCATTTTACTTCAACTGTTTTCATTGTTGAAGACGAGAAAGTTTTATTGTTAAAGCATAAAAGGCTTAATGTTTGGCTTCCTCCAGGTGGTCACGTTGAACCAAACGAGTTACCTCAAGACACTGCTTTCAGAGAAACACTTGAAGAAATTGGGCACGAAATAGAGTTTATTACAACAAACAAGGAATTTAAAGAACACCATAATTTCTTAAAAGAAAACGATAACAGAACCACAATTATTGCTTCGCCTTGGCAAGTTTTACTGGAAGACATTGAAGAAAACCATAAACACATTGACTTACTGTATATTGCTAGGCCTGGCAAGAAAGTTGGGGAAGGAGAAAAAATGGAAAGAAAATGGTTTTCAAAACAAGAACTAGAAAACTTAAACGAAACTTTTCCAAACGTTAAATATTTTGGGTTGAAAGCAATAGAAAAAGTTGGTTTAAAATGACTTCTAAAAACATTACTTTTGTTACTGGAAACCAGTTAAAGTTTGAGAACGCTAAAAGAATTCTTTCAAATTACGGCATTCAAGTTTTTCCAGTTCAACTTGAATTACCTGAAATTCAAGCCAAAACAATTAAAGAAGTTGCAGTTAACAAAGCTTTAACTGCAGCCTTAAAAATAAACAGAAACGTTGTTTGTGATGACACTGGAATATTAATTAATGCTTTAAACGGTTTTCCTGGCCCTTACACTAAATTCATTCAAGAAAAAATTTCAAGTGAAAAAATAGTAAAGTTCTTGGAAGAAATTAATGACAAGACAGCAGTGTTTGAAAGCGTTATAGTTTACGCTAAACCGTCAGGTTACACTAAAACCTTTAAAACAATAATTGAAGGCAAGATAACTGAAAACAAAAGAGGAAGTCATGGCTGGGGCTGGGATACAGTATTTGAATTAAAAAAAACAAAGAAAACTCTGGCAGAACACGATTCAAAAGAAAGAACCTTGTTTTGGAATAAAGGTTACAAAGACTTAGGGAAATGGTTAAAAGAGAAAAAGACCTTAAAATAATTATGAACAAAAATGAAATCAAAGAATTTATTTTAAGCAAGCAACTGCTTTTGCCTTCACGTTCACTTAAAGGACTGGAAGGAATTAAAACTGTTTTTGAAAAACTAAGAAGCTTACAGTTTGACCCTCAAAACCTTTGCGGTAACTCAATTGACATTTCTTTGCAGGCAAGAGTTAAAGGAATTCACTCTAAAGACTACTATTATTGGTTATACAATAAAAAAGAATTAATTGAAGCTTATGATAAAGAGTTAAGTGTTGTTCCAATCAAAGACTTAAATTTAACTGGTTTTAACATGCCAGAACACAGAACCAAAAAAATTAATG
>JBDRCV010000070.1:0-3061 GCA_043821385.1 archaeon
AGGAATTTTGTAAACCAACTTGAAAGTTCTTATGACGGCAGAACGCCTTTCTTTGACGGAGAAATGAGTTCAAGTAAAATTAAAACCATGAATTTTAAAAGTTTACTAAAATTTGATGAATTCTTGTTAAACTTGCTTGAAAAACAAAAAAAGCAAGTTAATTGTTCTTACTGGGAACACTTAAGATGGCCAATGCTTTACGCTAGACAAGAATACCAAGTTTTAAAAGAAATGAAGAACACTGACAAGATATTTATTGTTGCGAGCGGGAAAACCCACAACTTTAGTTGTGGGATGAGAGCGAGGTAATCTTTTTCTTTTTTGTTTGTGTTGTTTCCTCTTGACTCGCGCGGCGCTACCGCGCATTGTCAGGAGGAAGTTTACATGAATAGTAATTTGTATAGTCATAATCATATAAAAGGTTGTTGGGAGTGGCATTTGGAGTGGTGTCCAAAATATAGGTTTAATATGTTGGGAAAGGAAAGCATTCAAGGTGATTGTGAGGAAATCATTTTTCGTGTTTGTGAAGAAAACAATTGGATTGTTTTAGAGTTAGCTGTATTACCTGATCATGTTCACATTGTTTTGCGAAGCATGAAACCAGAGAATCCAAGTAATGTTTTGTTTCAGTTGAAAAGTCGTTCAGAAAGAGATTACGTTAGAAGACAAACAGACATTCATCAAACAAACTTAAAAAAGTGGGTGTCATAACCCAATAAAGATTGGGAAGCCCACGCCTTTAGGCGTGGGAGGAAGTCACTTTAAGCCCAAGCAATTTGCCTTTAGATGAATGGTGTGCTAAAGCTTATCAAAGTTTGGGGGTTAAAGTTAAAACTGGCAGTCAAACAGCAAACTTTTAGACTTTATTGCTTTTGATGACTACTTTATTCAAGTGACTTACGAGAAAAAACTTGAAAAACAATTGCAAGACTTCTTTGAAAAAACAAGTGATTTCAGTGAACTAGTTGTAAGCGAGTTTATTGAAAGAATTCTTGAAAAACCTTTTAATGTTCAAGCATTGATTGTAGTGAACAAAGAACTTGCAGGAAAAGCAATTGAATTTGTTAGAAAACAATTTTGAGTGAGATGATAATGGTTAGCGAGTTTTTGTTGAAAAGAAATTGTTTGGTTTAGAGTGCTCTGAAAATGTCTGTGAGGTTACTTGATTCAATTAAAGTTATTTTGTCATTGTTTTTTATTTCTTCTTTTGTTTTGTTGTCAGGGTTTACAATTATTCCTTGTCTTGCTTTTTTCATTAGTTTTATGTCTTTTTGAGTTGAACTGATGATTATGCAGTCATTTATTATGCTGGCTAGATCTTTTGTTTTATTGAAAGTGATGATTTTTTTGAACTTGTTGTTTTTGTCAAAAATAATTTCTTTTTCAGCTATTACTTTGTCAAAACCGTATGCTTTTTTGGTAATGTCAGCTAATTCTTTAAAAGAATTGCTTTTTAAGATCAAGTTATAATTCCTTCTTTTTAATTCTAAAGAAAACTGTTTAATGTCTGGGTTTTCCTGAAAGTAAGTTAAAAACATAGTTTGAATTACTTCTTTTGAAGGTTGACTGTTGGTTTCAATAATTTTCGCTAACTTTTCTTCAATTGGCGTCCGGTTGTATAAAATGTTGTCCAAGTTAATTACCAGGTTTTTCTTTAAATGATTAGCTTTAAAGTAAGGAATTATTTGTTTTTTTATTTGCTGGCTTTTCAGTTCATTGTTTTCCATTGTTATTTTGACCTCGTTTTCTTTTAACAGGATATTGTTAAACAATTCGTTTAATCTTAGATCACTCATGCTTTCTGTTTTATTAAATAAATCATTTAACTTGACAGCTATTTCTCTGTTGTAATTTATTCTAAAAATAAAGCTATGATAAATGAAAGTGTCTTCAGGGAAGCCGTTGTTAACTCCATTTAAAGCGTAATATTTTAAGTCTTTAAGTTTTTTAGCACAAGCATTATCAAGGTTTGTTTTGCCTTCAATTAATGCCAAATATTGGTTCCTGGAAAAATAACTTTCTTTAGCCAGTTCAATGTCAGCAAACAATGGCCTGACATCGTGTTTTAACAAGAAATAAAAACTACTTCCCTCATAGTCAAGATTGAAAAGCTTGTCAACTTTAAACATATAATTATGTGCGTCAAACAAATTGTTAAAATAAAAAATGAAACCATTTTCTATTCTTTCAACTTTTTTCATGCTTAAACTTTTAACTATTTCCTTGCTTGGTTTTCTTAATTTAAGCATTGTTACAATTGAACTAACGATTTCAACCCATTCGTCATTAATAGAATAAGTTTTGTTAACATTAACAACAATTCCTTCCCTGCAAAGATCTTTCAATGCTTTATGCACGGCTTGATAGCTAAGCTTTGCTTTATACTGTTTGTTTAAAACATTAAAAATTTGTTTTGCAGTCAAGTTTTCTTTTCCAATAAGACAATTAATAACAGTATTTTTTGTTGTCTTTACCGGGCTAGTGTCAACTGGAGCCAGCAACTCAATACACATTTTTCTCAATAATCTTTCGATAGGAAAGTAATTTAAAAGAGTAGGCATTTAGTCTTCCTTGCTTTTTAGTTTTCCTTTTTCATGTTGAAAAACACTTAAATGAATCACTAAAATTAACCAAGGATAAACTTTCACAAGAGTTTGTTAAAGAAAGCTTATTTTAAGTTTTTGATTAATACTTTAAAGTATGGTTCTGCCACCAGGTTTTAAAGAAGTCATGAATTTGTTACTGCATAAACAGCTTGAGTTTGGTAAGGGCAGGATTCAGTTGCTTGGTGAGGGAGTTGTTATTACTGCTGTTTCTACAAGGATTGCTGAAATAAAGTTGTTTGAAGAAAACAATGCAGAAAACTTATTGTACTTTTCAGCTAAATACACTGGCAGGACTTGGAACGAGAAAATGCAAAAAACTTACAAAATTAAAACTCTTTCAAAAATTCTTGAATGGGGAAACAAAGTAATGAATTTAGCTGGTTACGGGGAACTAGTGTTCTTGAAAAGTGATTTAAAAGAACCAGAATTTGTTTGGCGTTTTAATGACAACCAAA
>JBDRCV010000071.1:0-4101 GCA_043821385.1 archaeon
GTTTTCAAGTTATTTAATGTTTTTTATTTTTCTTGGAATTATTATTACAATCCAGTTATTCTTTTTGCCAATAGTTAACACTAGCACTTTTTTTGAAGCTGATTTAATGAATTCCTTGGACTTTCAGAATAGTTTTCTTTATCTTTTAGTAATTCAATCAATTTTTGCTGGTCCAATGATTGGAAAAATTTCAGAGGATAGTTTGATTGCAGGAATAAGGCATTCAATTATTTTGCTTGCAGTTTCAATTCCAATTTACTTGATTGCAATGAGTTTTTTTGCTTAAATTGCCTGCAAAATTTGCCGGCATTTTTATGCGGCTTTATTGCCTGCTACAAAGCGACAGTAATTCTCTGCCGGAATTATAAGCAATCGTTGTCAATGCCGTAATCAGTATCCGCAGTCAGTGCCACTTTAGTGGCCTGTCGCGAAGCGACAGAACATTGCACGCAAATGTTTTCGCGTCGCCGAATGTTTTCGGCGTGAGAAAGGTTTAAATATAAAATAGTCCTTTTTAGTTTTGATTAAGGTTTTTTTAATGGTTTTTAAGAAACGAGTGGAAAAGAATTCAAGGCTTAAAGCAGTCTCGCCTTTAATTGCAACTGTTTTGCTTGTAGCTGTTTCTTTGTCTATTGCAGGAATACTTTATTCTTGGGGGCAAAGGTATGTTTCAGAGGAAACTGGAAAGATTACAGAGCAAACAGGACAACAAATTGAATGCACTTACGCAGGAATTGAAATCCTTGACTGTAATTATTCTAATGGTTATGGTTTAAAGTTTACTTTAAGCAGTCGTGGTTTAGTTAACTTGGATGAAAATTTTACGATTGTAGTGATTGATGCAGGTAATACTTCTGTTGAAGGCACTACTGATACAGATTTAGCGGCAGGCAGTGCGTTTCCAGTTAACACTAACACTTTTAGTGATAAGTTTGTTAACCTCCAGACTCCTTTAGCTAGAGTGAGGGTTATTCCAGCTGACTGTCCTGAAAAATACTATGAGACAACAAACTGTTAGCTTTAAAAAGGATTAAAACATATATTTTTGTAGTTTTTTAAAATGAATCAAAAAGGAGTTTCCCCATTAATTGCAAGCGTTCTGCTTTTAGTTATTGCTTTAGCTATTGCTGGAACTTTTTACACTTGGGGTACAAGTTTTTTTAGAACTAAAACAGCTGGAATTGATACTACAACAGCTGACACTATAGATTGTGCTTTTGCTTCAATTGATGTTAAAGACTGTGACTTTAAGTTTTCTAATCCCGCAGACATGAATGTTAGTTTTAGGTTAGTTAATAATGGAACTACTTCTTTCACTCAAGCAGATAACAATTTTATGCTGGTTGTGTCGGATTTAGATGGTGACTGGAATTCTGAAACAGATGTCAATTATGGAACCCAGAACTTGCTTCCTGGAACGTTTGCTTATGTTAAAGAGTTTCCTGTTAGTGGTTCGCCTAATGCTTTGAATGCTCCATTAAAAGTCAGAGTTATTTCAACTCAATGTCCTTTAGTTTACGATGAAGTTGTTTCTTGTTCTTAGGGAGTAATTCTTTTTACTTCGTAAAAGCTTGTTTTGCAGTCGTTGTCTACTACGCTTAAAAGTAAACTGGTTTTTAGTGTGTGAGACATTCTAACCATTCTGGCTATTTCTGGAAAAGCAAAATTAGAGTTTTGTTTGCTTACACTTAAAACCCATTGAGAGTGTGCTTCGCCTGGTTTTTTTCCTCTAGGATACACTCTGAAATCAAATCCAAACTTGTAGCCTGTTTTAACTATAAATCCTCTGTCTCTTAAGTCTTTGTAAACCAGGAATTTTTCGTAAAACAATTTTTTTTTAGAAAACTTTTTCAAGAATTCTTCTTCTGAAATATTGTCTTCGTCTCTGTCCAAAACTTTTAAATTTTTTTTCTGCAGTAAGTAAAAGGTTTCATTTAAGTCAAGCACTAGTTTGCCTTCAATTATTTCTCCAAACCCTTTTTGGTTTAACTGGCTAACAGTTTTTTGCTCGCTTACAATTACTTTTTCTCCAACAATTAATGCATTCATTTTTTTTACTTCCTTCTTTCTTGTTCTTCAATTAAAGTGATGGCTTGAGCTAAAGCCGTGCGGTAAATAAGTCTTTTGTCTTCAGATTCAAGTAATTTTATTTTGTCTTCAATTAAAGTTACTAAAATATTTAACCTTGCTTTTGTGTCTTTGGGAGCATTTGCTGGATCTTTTAATTTTTTGTATTCTGTAAAAATAACTTTTCTAGTGTCATTAACTTCATGCAAGAATTCTTGGTCGGCTTTGTTATTAATTGGTCTTAGATTCCGATTTTTTCTTTCAAGTTGCATAATTTCACTTCTTCTAACAACTGCCATTCTATCACCTTGCTTCCATTAAATTTATTAAGTTATCTTCCTTTTTTAAAAGGTATGCTTTCGTTTTTGCTTGCAAGGTTAAAGCTTGTTTTAAGAGCTTTTAAGTCAGGGAATTTAACAGAATTACATGATTTAAGCAACAAGTATTTGGATGAAAGTGTTTTAAAATCTGATAAGGCTTTAGCTGAAATTGCTGTAATTTCTTATGCTTTGCATAAGCTTTTAACAAAAAGACACATTACTTCTACTTTAATTTGGGAGAAAGCAAAACAAAACATTACTGTTGCTTTAGAGCAAGGAGTTAGTGCTTTAGAGCAAAAAAACTTTAATGCTTTCAAGCGTTCTCTTTCAAGAATTGTTAAAAGCGTGGAAGTAGTAGACAAAAAGTTAGGGCATTTTACCAGAGATACTTTAAATAAAGCCCGAGTTAAGTATGCTTCCAGAGCTTATTCTTTTGGTTTAAGTTTAAGTCAAGCTACAGAGTTAACGTCAGCTGATTTAAAGGCAGTGCAGGCTTATGTTGGTTTTACTAAAGCAGCAGATTATATGCCTAGCAAGATTACTTTAATTGATAGACTTAAAAAATTAAAGGAGGTTTGGCAGTAATGGACATGGTTTTTGATGCTAGTTCGATTATTACTTTAAGTACTACTTGTCTTTTTAATGTTTTAAAGTCTTTAAAGAATTCTTTTTCAGGAGACTTTGTTATCTCTGACTCTGTTGAAAGAGAGTGTGTTATTCGTCCGCTGGAAATAAGGCGTTTTGAGTTAAATGCTTTCAGAGTTAAAAAAGGAATTGATGACGGCTGGATTAAAGTTAAAACTATTGATGTTGAAACTAAAAAGTTAGCTGAAGAAATAACTTTTCTTGCAAACAACTCGTTTTTTGCTGACAACAAGCCGTTAAATTTAATGCATTTAGGTGAGGTTGAATCTCTTGCTTTAATGAATTCTCTTAACACTAACCTTTTAACAATTGATGAACGGACTACTAGAATGGTTTTTGAGGAACCGAATGCTTTAAGAAGAAGACTGCAAGAAAAGTATAAGACAACGGTTTCATTGGATAACAAAAACTTAAAGAAATTGAATGAAATTGTTAAAGAAATTAAGGTTTTTCGTTCAACTGAATTAATTGCTTTAGCGTTTGAAAAAAACTTGTTTGATTCAGAGTTAGTTCACAATAAAGAGTCTTTGGAAGCTGCATTGTTTGCTTTAAAGTATAATGGTTGCAGTGTTACTGCAGATGAAATTCTTGACTTTGTTAGTAAGGTGAAATAATGAGTGAAGTATTGAATGAAGCGTTTATTTCTCAAGCTGGTTTTGATGATGCAAAAAACTTTTACTCGTTAATTTCAAAAGAGTTTTCTTACTTGGATTTAACTTTAGAGAAAGTGTTTGCAAGGCTTTCGTCAAAAAATTCTTTGGTTTACAAGCTTACAATTAAAGACAAGTTTGCTGGCTTAATTGATTTTCAAATTAATGGTTTTGAAGGATTTGTTTTTGGTGTGGCAGTAGAAGAAGATTTTCGAGGCCAAGGTTTAGGTGAAACCTTGCTTGATTTTGCTTTAGACTACTTTAAACAACAGGCAATAAAAGAAGTTAAATTGCTTGTAAGAAAAGAAAACACTGCCGCTAAACGCCTTTACTTAAAAAAAGGATTCAAGTTAATTGGCTTGCATGACAAACCAATAGACGGAGCAATAGTGGAAGAAATGGTGTTAACCCTTGATTCC
>JBDRCV010000072.1:0-2536 GCA_043821385.1 archaeon
AGAAAAGGAAAAGATTTGTAAGATTATTAGACGTCATGGAAAGTATGAGAAATTCGAAGAATTTGATGATGAAGAATATATCTTTTTAGAAGCTGACAATTTAGGCGGAATAGACTTTGAAAGAGTTACCCCAACCTTCAATAAAAAAGACCTTATAAAATATATTGAAATAATTGCCAAAAAGACAAGAGGAAGTCGTTTTAAAACTGAAACAGGGAAAAAGTATTTGAAAGAAGTTGTAAGAAAAGCAAAAGAATATGCAAGAAAAATGCCTGAATAAAGCAGGTTTAAATAAGTTTTTGTTAACTAAATCTTATAATAAAAAGGTGTTTTTATCGTTAAAAGCAAGCAAGAGAAAAGAGAATAAGAAAGAAAAAGGTTTGCTTATACATGAAACTGTTTCTGTTGGTGTGTTAAAGTGAGTGAGCCGAAAATAAAAGAAAAACGCTGGAACAAAGAACTAGAATTAGAGATTGTAAAGGAATGGCGTGACAAAGAATTATTCAAGTTTGACTCTGAATCAAAGAAACCAGTTTACTCAATTGATTTTCCGCCGCCATACATTAACGTGCCAATTCATATGGGGCAAGCTGCAACAGCAGTCTGGATGGACATGTTTGCACGTTACAAGAGAATGACTGGGTTTAATGTCTTGTTTACTTTAGGTTTAGACAGAAATGGACTTCCAATAGAGAATGCTGCAGAAAAAAAGTTTAAAATAAAGTTAACTGAAATGAGCAGGGAAGAATTTATTGGTTACTGTGAAAAACTTTTAGCTGAAACCAGCACTGAAAGCACTGACAGTTTTTTCAAGCTGGGAATTAGTTTTAACTCTTGGGAAGAAGGCAAAGAATTAGGAAAAGTTTACTTAACTGACTCACCTGATTACAGGAAAATAACGCAGGGAAGCTTTATTGACTTATGGAACAAAGAACTAATTTATGAAGATAAAAAGATTAGTAATTATTGTCCTGGCTGTCAGACAACCATTGCTGACAGTGAAGTTGAATACGAGGAAAGAGAAACCTTGTTTAATGACATTGTTTTCAAAGTAAAAGAAACAGGAGAAGAAATAATTATCGGAACAACAAGACCAGAACTAGTGTGCACTTGTGCCAGAGTATTATTTAACCCTGAAGATGAAAGATGGAAGCACTTGGAAGGCAAGACAGCAATAACACCAGTTTTTGAAAAAGAAGTTAAAATTAAATCTCATCCAATGGCAGAAATAGACAAAGGCACTGGATTGGTGATGATGTGTTCAATGGGAGACCAGAATGACATAATGTTTTTCAGAGACGAAAAAATAAAGCCAGTAATAGCGATAAACGTTGACGGTAAAATGAATGAAAACGCAGGGTTTTTGAAAGGCTTGCCAGTAAAAGAAGCAAGAGAGAAAATGATTGAAAGTTTGAAAGAAAAAGGGTTATTGAAAAAACAAGAAAAATTACTGCACAGGACTCCGGTTTGCTGGCGTTCAAAAGACGGAATAGAATTCATTGAATTAGAAGAATTTTACTTAAAACAATTGCAATGCAAAGACGAAATGTTAAGGATTGCCAAAGAATTAAACTTTTACAATAATAAAAGCAGACAAATATTGGTTGACTGGATTAACAGTGTAAGCATTGACTGGCCTATTTCAAGAAGAAGATATTATGCAACCGAAATACCTTTATGGTATTGTAAGTGTGGAAACGTAATTATTGCAGAAAAAGGTTCTTACGTGCAGCCATGGAAGGAAAAGCCTTCAATAGAAAAATGCCCTAAATGCGGTGGCAGCGAGTTTAAAGGCGAGACAAGAGTTTTGGATACTTGGTTTGATTCAAGTAATACTGCGTTATATGTAATGGGTTATGAAAGGTTTAATGACTTTTATATAAAGCATTTTCCCTGCACTTTAAGGCCACAAGGAAAAGAAATCATTAGGACTTGGCTGTATTACACTTTATTAAAAACTTATTTGTTGACTGGAAAGAATGCTTTCAAAGACGCATGGATTAACTACCATATAGTTGACGAGAAAGGAAGAAAAATGAGCAAGAGTTTAGGTAACGGCATTAACCCACAGGAATTAATTGAAAAGTTTGGAGCAGAACCAGTAAGATTATGGAGTGCAATTGAAGGAAACCTTGACAGCAAGGATTTTAGATGTTCATTTGACAGAATTGAAGGAGAAGGAAAAACCATTACAAAGTTATGGAATGTTGCAAGATTTATTTCAATGTTTGAATTCAAGGAAACAGACTCAAGCTTTCAGCCATTAGATGAAATGATTCTAGCAGAATTAGATAGGTTAGTTATTTTATGTAATAAAGGATTTGAAGAATACGATTTTCATAACCCACTGATTGAGTTAAAGACTTTTATCTGGGATTCTTTTGCAAGCCATTATTTAGAGTTAGTTAAAAAAAGAGCTTATGATGGAAACAAAGTAGCAGTAAAAACCTTGTACTTGGTTTTAGAAAAAGTGTTAAGGTTGATAGCACCAACACTGCCAATGATTTCATTCAAGTTATACAAAGACTTGTATGAT